>NZ_JBXPBY010000007.1:0-248112 GCF_056930735.1 Acinetobacter sp. B-6
GCCATTATAAACAGTTGATACGCTATTCGCCGTTACAGTCGCTTTGGCTTTGGCGATATTCAATGATCCATCAATAAAAGTCAGATCATAGTTTTTATCGATGCCATTGACTTTATTCGAATAACTGCCTGCATCTTTAGCCGTTACAGAGGCTGTGACACCTGTCAATACTGAGCTATCTTCACCACTCACCAGACCTGTTGCAGTAAAGCCTGATGCAGTTTGGTTTTGTCCATTATAGGTCGTATTTAAACTATTTGCCTTTACAATGGCTTGCGCTTTATGAATTGTGGCACTTAAACCTATAGGCTGACTAAAAATATAATTTCCAGCATCCACACCTGTTAAGTTATAGCCTGTTACGCTCACAGACCTAATTCCTGCATTCTTATCTGTAAATGTTCCTATACCACTACCACTCAATCCAACAAAATCTCCTGCAATTGGATTGATTGAAGCAGTGCCATTTATGGTTGCATTAGACAAACCATCATAGGTTTTATCTGCAATACTTATTCCATTAATGGTTAAAACTGCAGGCGTTATATTAGCTTTAAGATTTGTCGGCTGTAGCAAGGTGTAATTTAAAGCATCTGTTCCCGACAACGTAAAACCTGAAACAGTGACATTTTTATCATTACCGACATTTTTGTCAGAAAATAATCCAATTCCAGTTCCAGACAACGAAATAGAATCACCCGATATTCCACCTACAATACTTGCATTTCCTGTTAATGACGCAGATTTTGATGCGTTATAAACTTTGTTTACTGCACTTAAACCACCGATATTTAAACTCTTTGTTGTTATTGTCAGTGTTCCTGATCCACCATTGTCTTTATATATAACATCATTACCAAATTGTGTTGTATTTGCCCCTGTAGGAACGCCACTGATCAAGATTGAACCATCATTTAAACTATAAACACCTGCATTTTTACCGGTTGTTTTATAATTTAGTCCTGAAGCTAGCGTTCCTGAAGCAATCACCCCATCATAAGTTTTGTTAGCAAAATTAGCGACAACTTCTGTGACCAAAGGTTTTAGAAAATGACGTAGTAAGGGAGCAGATCTACCTTCATAAATACGCCAAATTTTACCAGTGCCTCCGGCATCATCAATATCCCAATTTGCAAAAGTTGAAATTTGTTGAAGTTCTGCTGTGGTTTTTCCTACACCACCAGCACTGCTTGTTCTTCCAGAAGTACTGGTGTTCCAGAAACTATTTGTGGTTATACCATTACCGCCACCAACAAGACCACCAACATACTGATTCCCAATGACATTACCTGAAGAATAAGTCTTATCAACATTTCCTCCATTAAAACCAACTAATCCACCAACATATTGATTTCCAATCACTGTGCCTGTGGCATAAGAATTATTGACTGGTCCCGAAGTTCCTCCAACTAATCCACCAACATAATTATTTCCTGTCACTGGACCTGTTGCAAAAGAAGAACTGATTAGCCCATCGCTATAACCAACCAGACCACCAATATAGTTATTATTTGAATATTTCCCTTTTACAGTCACATTGGCATATGAGTTTAAAATATTGCCATAATTAAAATTCCAGCCAACCAATCCACCATACTGTTCAGTATTTCCTGTGACCAGCCCTGTATTGACATAGGCATTATTAATTGTGCCCAGATTAAGCCCAACCAAACCACCAGTTTTTCCATAACCCGAAATACCAATATTAGTCAGCCCAACATTTTGTATCAATGCATCCTGATGCGTAATCGCAAACAAGCCGATCCCCTGATACATAGATTCAATACTGAGCCCATTAATCGCATGACCTAATCCATCAAAACGTCCACGAAAAGCCTGTTGTGATAGATCCATTGGGCTTAAATTTGCATTATAAAAGCCAATTGGGTCGAATCCTGTATAACCATTCCATAGCTCCGTACTGCTGGCATCTATGTCTGCACCCAACACATAATTACCACTTAGGTTGCCGTTAATACCTTGTAAATCTTGACTTGTAGTTGAACCTTGTGCGCCCAAAGCCGTAATGACTTGATAGTTAATGGTGGCTGCCGTTCCTTTTTGGGTACTAAAGTTCTGCCCTGCCTTTAAGTTTATTTTTGCGCCATTGTTAATATAATAATTTGCGCTGGTATTGGCTGTATTTTGCCCATAAATCAAATTAAGTTTGCCACTATTATTGGTCGCTGTAATGTTGGCATTAATATTAATGTTATTTTGTGCATTTAAAGTCAGACTAGTCGCACTCCCCCAAGTCACATCAGCATTAACATTGATATCACCCTTTTGATTACCCGTAGTGCTGGTTAGTAATATGACATTACTGGTTGCAAGACTGCTTGCTAAAGTGGTTGCACCAATGCCACTACTACTTGCTGATGCATTACCCGAATTAATACTGAAATCTGTAGGGTCGATTAACCAAGTTCCTGTTTTTCCACTGTCTGATCGAGTCGACACAGCCGTAGTTTGATCGATCTTAACATCAGCTGCCGAGGTTTCAATAAATCCACCATCCTGACCATTTTTTCCTTCAGCTTTCAGTACGCCACTCAAAGTGGTTGTGCCAGTTTGCATATCACCCAGTAGAATAATTTCGCCTTTGGCATTTTGACTTAAACGGTTGGCTTCGATAATGCCTGAATGATTGACAACGGCTTTACTTAAACTGTCTTTGGCTTTTGCAGTTAAATAGACTGCGCCATTATCAGCAAGAATTGCTCCTCCATTATCCACCAAACCTTTAAGCACCCCTTGATCCACTTGGTACTGGGTCAGCGAACCATCCTGTAAAGCAAGCGTGACTTGACTAGCGGATGTTAAGTGCGTAGTTCCATTTGGTGTGATAATAGAACCTGTATTTTTAACATTCGGCGCAATCAGCGCCACTGTTCCACCTTTTAAAGTTTGAATAGTGCCATAATTTTCTATACTTGCATGACTATTGGCATCGCCTTTTAAAGTGAATTGACCATTTTGAATATCATGGTCCGTAAGTGCTAACGTTGAAGCAACCAATCCCCCAACATTCACTTGAGCGGTTTTAGAGAAAACCACACCATTCGGATTGAGCAGAAACACCTGACCATTGGCATTTAAACGCCCCATGATTTGCGAAGCGTTACTGTCTAATACATGGTTAATTGCGACTGAAGATGCATTATTTTGGTTAAAATTGACTGTCGCATCTTGACCAATGTTAAAGCTGTTCCAATTGGTGCTCAGTGTTTGACTGCTTTGATTAATATTCAGGGTATGCCCATTTTGAGAAATCGTTGCCGAACCAGAATTAATTTGAGCGCCTGTCGGTAACTCGATATTTGAAATCGCAGCCTGTACAGATAAAGGCAACAGTGCTAATCCAAATAAAATCAAAGCGGATACTTTTTCAACAATCCCCATTGTCTTATTTTGATCAGTGACTGTACTTTGTGAAGGACGATGATTCTTGGCAAGTTCTGAAACGGCTTGCCAACATCCAAGTTGTGCATTCCAGATGACTTTGTAAATTTTATTCATGATATGCCCAAATGTAATAGATTAAATATTAACCATCTAAACATAACTTTACATAACTAGATATACCTGAAATCAGTGATTTTTAAAGATTTTTTAATAAAAACTACATAGTTTATTTAAATAAATTTACACAAAATAAGACTTAATTTACTGTAAAATCACAATACATAAATTAAGTCTCATTTTTATAAAAATCACAATAAAAATGTTTATTCTATGAAGTTTGCTGAGTTAAATTGACACATTCATTTAATTGATTGTGTAATTTTTCTAGATTTGCTTTTGGATCAAGCCACCATTCCACTGTCCACAATTGAATCACGGTCCAACCTAGCCCGGTTAACACAGAAGGACGCAACTGATCTCGATCTCGTGCAGTTGCGGCTTTGGCATAATCATCCCCGTCTACCAAAATACCTGTTAAATACTGACCAGCAACATAAGGGTTTTGGATAGCAATATCTATACGGCTATCTCCACTGCCTACAGCCAAGTCAACTTTCCAACCTAAATGCTCTAATTGAGCTTGTAAATACAGCATGAGTTCATCTTTAGCCTTTTCTTTTTCAAGTGTTTGCGAGTAATACGCCATTTGCCCGGTTTGTGCAAAACTCAAGAAATCTTTTAAATCTCGCACCCCTTCACTATTGGTTCGAGACAAATCAATCTGGTCTGGACGCAGTGTAGAGAAAACATGTAGTCCTTGACGTGCACGTGTAATCGCAACATTTAAACGGCGTTGTCCGCCCTGACGATTCAATGCACCAAAATTCATCAGTAATTTACCCTGTTGATCGGGCGCATAAGTGATGGAGAAGATAATAATATCTCGTTCATCACCTTGAACATTTTCCAAATTTTTCACAAATAATGGCTCAAAGCCATCTCGGCTAAGTTGCTCTAATTCAGGACGTTGCGCCAATTCGTTATCAAGCAAATCTTCAATTAGTTTTTGTTGAGTAATATTGAATGTCACCACACCAAGCGTTAGTTTAACCTCTGCGGTCAGTTGGTTCGTTAAATGTTGTAGAATAAACTGTACGATTGCCTGAGCCTCAGCTTTGTTGGTTCGTGTATCACCCTTGTCATATACACCTTCAACAGCGTGCAATTGAATTGCCTTATCTTTTGCAACAGGTGCAGGAAATGTCAGCAACTCACCTTTATAATATTTTTGATTACTAAACTGAATTAGGCTTTCATATCGACTACGATAATGCCAATTCAATACCAGTTCTGGTAATTGTGCAGCTAAACACTCATCTAAAATACTTTCTAAATCTTCGGTAACGTCTTCATCGACTTCTTCGGTATCTCCTTTTCCAAAGAAACTGGTGGGCGGCATTTGTTTATTGTCACCAACAACAATCGATTGTTCTCCTCGTGCAAGTGCGCCAATGGCATCCCAAACAGGAATTTGCGAAGCTTCATCAAAAATCACCACATCAAATTTAGATTCAGGATCAAGATATTGGGCAACCGACAATGGACTCATTAACATACATGGCTTGAGTCCAGTCATCACATCCGGAATCTGTTTGATGAGTTCTCGTACCGGAATATGTCGACGCTTTTTGCCCAACTCTTTGTTGAGTAATGCCCATTGCTTTTTAAACTCATCAGGGTTCTCAAAAATTTTATGCCAACGTCGGGTAATTTCCTCACTGGCAAATTGTTGATGTTCACGATCCTGTTGGGAAAATTTAAGAATTTTTTGTTGATGTAACTCACCATTAAATTGGTTGAGTTCAGGATGCTTACTAAACTGTTGAACAATCCATTGACGTGCAAGATTGATATCCACCAATAACGCCACATGATCTTGGACTAATTTTGCATCAAAAGACGAAGAGGTTTGAGCTAAGCAATGTTGTTGTAAGTATGCGCTAAAACGAGCCAAACCTTGTTGTTGAAGTTGTGTTTTTAAACCTTGCCAATTTAACCAGTGACGCCATTCATTGATCATATGTTGCAAGTTTTGTTGACGTAACAGTAATTCTGTAAATGCAATTTGAGGATATGCGGTTAAATTTTCTGTCTGAATTTGCTGATCTGGCAATAACAGTGCATAGCATTGCTGTAATTCTTCAATATGTTGTTCAGCTTCAAAGTGCTTCTGTTGACTTGCGAAATCCAATGCTTGTAATAATACCACTGGGCTTGAAATACGATCTGCAAGTTGGTTTTTGAATTGTGTCCAAGCCTGTGCCATATTTTCAAACTGTGCCCAATCTGTTTTTTCACCTTGCCAATATGTCTGCAGTTTTGCGCCTAAACTATTTTCAAGCGCTTTAAACTGTTGCTGATGATTTTGAATATTGATCAACAGTGGCAAATCATTTTCTACCACCATAGCAGAAGGGCGCTGTTTATCAGTGTG
This sequence comes from Acinetobacter sp. B-6, assembly GCF_056930735.1. Taxonomy (NCBI): domain Bacteria; kingdom Pseudomonadati; phylum Pseudomonadota; class Gammaproteobacteria; order Moraxellales; family Moraxellaceae; genus Acinetobacter; species Acinetobacter sp. B-6. Next base: position 5,900 of record NZ_JBXPBY010000007.1, read on the forward strand.
ATAACTACGCATCAAGTTTCTTAACTGATACTTACCAAACCAAGACCATGGCCAAAACTTAGCAGAAGCTTCTCGCCATTTAAAATCTATCTGTTTTAATTCAGCTTGGTAAATCGATAAATCATATTTAAAAATTAAACGTGTCTGGCTTTGTACGATTTCTGTTGTTACCGCTTTGGCTTCAGAAATTTGACGTATGTCTAAACCATCAATAATTTTCAGCAGTTTCAAATCATATTGTTGACTGAATGCAAATATTTTTTGGTAGATCTCTAGATCAGCTTGAAGCTGCTGTAAATTTTCTGCTTGTTTGAATTGGCAAGCATCTTGCCAAACATGTAACGAACGATGTATTTGAGGAATTAATTCTGCTATACGTTGTTGGTTGTGCTGATACTGATCTTGCCACAACAGATTCCAGAAATTCGGAGAACTCCCTTCAGCAAATCCATTCAGAGTATCTCGTGCGTTGCTCGAAATTTGCTGATACTGCAACCATGCTTTGACAGCCAAATCTTTTAAGTGTGAACGTGCTTGATGGGTCAATTGTTGAATATTGAGATCAAAACGCAATGTTTCGATCTCTCTATGTAACAACTCTTCACTCATGGCATCAAATAAACTCCATCCTATTGAATGTTGTTGATGCAAAATCTGCACATGCTGATTGAGCACATCACGGCTTTCGACCAAATGCTGTGAAAGTACTTGCCACTCTTGTTGGGTTTCTTTTTGGGTGATTGCGTAAGGATTATTGTTATTTTCTGCACGTTCACGAAGCTGATCAAGCACTTCTATTTTTTGTGCTTTGGCAGAATGAAGCTGTAAACACAGATGTCCTAATCCAATTTGATTCAGTCGTCGATACACCACATCCAATGCTGCCATCTTTTCAGAGACAAATAGTACGGATTTACCATCTGCCAAGCATTGCGCTACCATATTGGTAATGGTTTGTGACTTTCCTGTTCCTGGCGGCCCAGAAAGTACAAATGTTCGCCCTAAAGCTGCAGACATTACAGCTGCAAGCTGTGAAGAATCCGATGACAATGGTGTAAATAGCTGCTTGGGTTGATATTTTTGATCAAGTTCAGCTGGATGTGGAAAAGCATCTTGTTTTTTAAATGGCTCGCGTGGCGTTTCAATCAAATGATGAACCACAGCTTGTTCTTTTAACTGCTGTATACGTAAAGAAAGATCTCGCCACATTAAGTATTTTGAAAATGAAAACTGACCAATCGCGGCTTCAGCGGTCACCTCCCACCCTCGCATATTGACCACAGCTCGGCGTATAATTTGCAAGACGGCATTAACATCTACCCCTGATCCATCTGTCGGTAGCGGGTCCAATCCACTGATTTCAATTTCAAAGTCCTGTCTTAATAATTGCAACAGGGTTGAATTAAAACGCGGCTCATCATCATACATCCATAAACGATAACCAGACTTTGCCGACTCTCGTGTCATCCTTACGGGAATTAACAAAAGTGGTGCTTTAAACGTTTTCTGAGCTTTCTCTGACTCTTTCCACTCTAGAAAACCAACTGCCAAGAATAAAGTATTTGCTCCACCTTCTTCCAAAGCTGTGCGTGAGGCGCGATATACTTCCACCAAACGCTTATTTAAGGTGTCGCTGTCTAAGCCACTAAATAACAATTGGCGATGTAGGTTTTCATCAATATAGTTTTGGACGTGTTGGGCTTCATTTTCACGAGTGACTTCTTTAAGAGAAATATAATCCACACTTTGAAAGAAAAACCCTTTATTCTCAGCCAAAGCATCTTCTAAAGAAGCTAAAGTTTTCTCAGAACACTGTAAGGGAATACTTAAACGGTTATCTTTAAAATTTAATAACTTATTTCTTAAACTTAAATCCAGTAAACGTCTTAACCATCGCTGAACACGCGTTGCAACATTTTCATTTGCATCCATAACCGCATATTCAGGTAAAGAAGCTGCTGTCCATGTCATCTCATCCTGATCTAAATTTTGCACGACATCCAGCTGTGTTGAAATAGGACGTACACCACGTAAACGACTTTGGCGAATATCCACAGCAACATAAAACTGTTCGATTTTTTCAGCATCATGTAAATATTGTTGTGCTGAAGTTATGGCTTGTTTCAAACTTGCTTGTGATGTTAATAAGGTGGTTTCAATAAAAGTAATTGCACCAAGCTCCATATACTTACGCAAGTTTTGAAGATCATCAATTAAAACATCAACAACAGGGGTTTCATGTAACCATACCCCGATAAAACTGTGACCTTGGACAATCATCACGATGGGATCAAGCCCAATTTGCTCAATCAAAGAGCTCATCAACATGGTGCTATCCAAACAACATGCCATTTTTTCATCTAAAATTTGTTTGGCAAAACGAATACGCTGTCCATGTTGGATATAACTCGCAGGATTCACAATATAATGTAAATTCTGTTCATTTAATGCCTGCCAAATTGCATTCAGCTGATTTAAAACTTGTTCAGGGCTTTTATCCGAGTAACCATTTAGACTGCCTAAATTCTTTTGCACTAAGTATTCGCTAGCACGTTTAAGAATAGGTGCTAAAGAAGCTGCATTTGGTTGTGAGAAACAGGCTAAAAGTTCAAGTGGCTGTTTTTCTCCACCCCATGTATCAACTGTAAGCACTTCAATATCTTGCTGTTTCACTGCTAATAGCTGATCATCTGAATCCAACCATTTTAAATTTAGATAACCTTTTATATTTTCATTCAGATGAAGTAAAAAATTGAGATCAAAATTAAGTTTAGGATTACTGAGGTAGATGTTTTGATCTTTATCACTTTTACCGATTCGAATCTCAGTGGGTTGAAAAAATGCAGGATGAGATTCAATAATAAGCTTACTTTCAGAAAGCTGCTTACTTCCAGTTAAAGAAATATGACGAATTAAAGGAATTGCGTTTTGCTGAAAAGTAAAATTTAAGCTTGAAGTCGCATCGAGAGAAATTTGAAATTGATCGTATTCCACAACATCTGACATGAAAATTGTAATCCTAGAATTTTTTTGATTATGAACTTAGTGCCTTACTCTATACTAAATCTATCTCAATAAAAAAGCACCCGCAGGTGCTTGTTGTGTATATTTCAATTAAAACAAAACTTGCTGTGAATTTAATAACTCAGCAATCGCATCTGTAGGGAATATGGTCGTACTTGGTAAATTATTCATGTATTGATCAACAGTTTCCGAGGTTGAATTCATTACATTTTCACTTGTCGTAGCACTGTGCTTCATTGCACTTTCAATCACATCCTCAATCTGTTGCTCTTTAGGCTCTAAAACAGAAGCATCCAAAAATAAATCATTTACAGAGGTCTTATGATCAGTGTCTGAATGAGTTTGAATAGAACCATCAGTTTCAGCAGCTGTTTGCAAAAGCTTTGCAATATTTTCACTGGTTAAATCAACACGATTCGTTTCTGTATGTGGCGGCATGCTTTGGAGCAAAAAGTCACTATTTGCGTAAGAATCAGGATTCAGCTCAGCATTGACAATATTACTGGCTAAAGAATTACTGGCTAAAGAAGCATGAGAATCTGCCGAGTTTTGATCCATTACTGAATATTCGTCAGCAAGTGCTGCCTTCACGCCCACTTCAACCACCGTAAATGAGCGCGCATCACTCATCAAACTGGTATTTCCAGCCTTATCCGTTTGTACGCTGGTAATGCTATGTGCTCCCAGACTTAAATCATAATCGAAACTGAATGACCATTTACTGTCTGCGCCAACAGTAACTTTTCCAACAGCTTTGTTATTGTCATAAATAATCAATGTTGCACCTGCTTCACCCGTCCCTGAAATCACTGGGCGTTTATCATCGGTGTTGCCATTGTCAGCAATTGAACCTTTGCTTTCACCAACATCGTCTTCTACTTTTGTGATTAAAGGTTTTGCTGGTGGCGTGACATCTTTAGTTCCTGTTACCGATGTAACTGCTGATTGATTTCCAGCTGCATCTGTTGCATAAACACTCCCTACTTTTGCCTCAGTCAAAGCGCTTGAAAGCGTGACAGTATAATTTCCATTGGCATCTGTCGTTGCCGTACCCAGCAGTTTATTCGCACTGTCATAGACGGTAATTTTAGAATTCGCTTCTGCTGTTCCTGTAATGATAGTGCCTTCAGCATTTAAACTGGCTACAGGTTTTTCAGGGGCTAAGAGGTCTTGCCCAGGTTTAATTTCAATGGCTTTAGATTGATTTCCGGCTGCATCCTCAATGATAATTTTACCTGTTTGGTTGGTTCCCAAAGCAGGCGAAATTGTGACATTGAATTTTCCCTGTGCATTGACTGTATCTGTTGCAATTACAACACCTGTTGAATCTTGAATGATGACTTTGGCATTGGCTTCTGCAGTACCGAGTATGCTCGTTCCCTCTTTATTGAGTTCATATTTCGGTTGGTCTGGCGCAATCGTATCTTTGCCCAATTCTATTTTGTGCTGTTCGGATTTATTCCCTGCTGCATCAACCGCTTCAACAGATCCTATTTGACCTGCGGTCAAAGCAGGTGAAATTGCAACTGAAAACACGCCTTCGGTATTGGCTTTTGCTGTTCCAATGAGTTTACCTGATGCATCATAAACATTGATGATTGCATTGGCCTCAGACTTACCTGTGACAATGTTTCCTTGATCATTTAATTGCGCCTGAGGTTCTACAGGTGCAATGGTGTCCTTTGTTCCAGTGACTTGCGTATAGCCCGATGAATTTCCAGCATCATCTTTGGCTTTAACGTAATAACTATTATTATTGACCAATGCTTCAGGCAATGTTACTGAATACTGACCATCTTTATCCACTTTGACCGTGACAATGACTTTTTCATTTTTGTCTACCACATAAATTGTGGCGCCCGCTTCAGCTGTACCACTGATTTTCGTACCCTCTGCATTGATTGTTGCAGTTGGTGTTTTCGGCGCAGTGATATCTGGTGGTGAACTCGATTTATTATCTCCATTGTCAATCAGTGCCAAGCCTAATCCGATTGCAGAAAGGACCCCTAAACCTGCTTTAGCAGCACTTGAGGAAAAAAGTTCAGAGATTGAAAAATCTGAAGATGATACAGAAGTTGACTCATAAGCACTCAGTTGTTGCGCAGGAACAGTATTTGCACCTTCGTATAATAGTGAATCTAATTTTTGCAGACCCGTGTAATGAGTGAATTTGCCCGTCTCATCAAATTGTGCAAGGCTAAAAGTTCCATCCGCCTTTGGAAATGCCAAAGAGTGCACTGTTGTTGTATGGGTCTGGAAAAAACCCTCTAAAACAATCTGTTCACCATTTTTCAATGTCACAATGAGCTTATCACCAGATTGTTCTAGCGTTTTAACATCTTGTTGTGTTACCCCAATTTGAATAATTGAGGGTCGATCTAAAATTACCGATTTGGATTGAGTGTCTTGCAATAAAGTTTGATCTTGTTTCGCGGCAACGACTATTCTTGTCATTTATATCCTCAATTCATTTAAAGTTTATTTTTTTGAAATTATACAGAAACCCTATATAGACACCAATGCATTTTAATCACTACTCAACCATTTATAGTGCTCTGATAAATAAATGATAAGTAGATAGAATTCATTTACTTAAAAAATAAATTTTAACGTTCAATAAAAAACTTGATATTAAATCCAGTGGATCATTATTTGTTAATAAAATGTCAAACTGAACTTAACATACAGCTTGTGCAAATTGGGGTGCATCATCCAAAATTTCAAACCATGCTGCTTTATTCTCAATAAATGCATGTGACATAATTTTTGCCTTAACAGCTTCATTAATGATTCCAACACGTAATCGAACCACATCGGGTAAATCTAAACGCGCACTGAATAAGGGCGAGGCACAGTGTTTACAGAAAACTCTTTTTTTATTAGTCGTTGCATAATACTCCCCCAATAATTCTTTGCCTTGAACAATGTCCAAGTCCTTACTGTAAATTGGAGTAATTGCAACAAATGCAGAGCCTTGTGCTTTCTGACATTGTTGACAATGACAAACAAATATTTCGGCAATTTCACTACGGATTTTAAATTGAATGCCGCCACATAAACATGAAGCTGTATACATATTTGTTTCCTTGATGAATGTTTGTATTATTTATTGGTAATTAAATGGATAGTTTGAAAAAAGTGCACTATCTATTTGCTTAACTGCTTGTTCAAATTGAGCAAATTCATTATCAGTGATTGATCTATCGATATATTCTTCACATTCTTGCAACAACAAAGCGAATTGTAAAAATTGAAAAAAATTAATCTGCATTAACTGAAGTGAATGGAAATTTAAAGTATCCGTAAAGCCCAAATCATGATCATAAAAGAGTATCTCAAAACTTTGCCGATCCATAAACCATTCATCACCTTGTCCAGTTCTTCCAATCATCCATACTTGTCTTGAAAGTATTGGAAAATTTTGTGCTAAGTATTGATTTTCCTTGAGTGCTTTTTCATATCCAAACAGATGAATATCCGCTGTGATTTCAGTATCAGCACATGTTTTTAGAAATTCGACATAGTTTAGATCTTGAGGAAAAGAACTGACCTCTGGAATTATGTGCCGACAAGGGTTCAAGTGTTTAAAAATATCATCTAAATTATTTTGAAGTTCAAACATAGGGCAAACTCAACCTGAATATTTAGAGTTTGTATCTTTCAAGCTGGCATCTTGTGCCCGATACGACTTTAATGCTTCGATTTCTGTATAAATAAGCTGTTGTAATTGATCTCTAAATAGAATCATATCATCCATGGTTTCAATCTGATCAATCGCTAAACGTGGCATAAATTTAAAATAAAAAGGAATGCGTTTAGGGATAATATGTTTTGGAATTGAAGGAATTACTTCACCATGTCGAAGAAAACGGTCAATTTTGGGATTGGATAATATTTTGTTAAACCATTTCTGTTGAAGTAAGACATTGACATCAAATGCTAAATCAAAAACCTCATCTCCGCCTAAAGCCACAAAAGGTGCAATTTCATAGTCAAACTCTTGTGCCAACTTTAAAAAACCGAAACGCTGTTTCCAAATCAATTGATAAGCTTCACCTTTGCGTTTAATGACCTCTCGCCCACCGCCTGGAAAAACCAGAATTGAATAGCCCTGACGCATTGCTGCTTTAGCATATTCTTGAACACCATCAATGCCCCCAACACGCTTTACCACCTCTTTCCAAACTGGGATATGAAAGTGCATATGATCAGCTAGACTCACCACAGCAATCTTATGTTCAGTAAATAAATAGTCGATCAAAATCGGAGAATCAAGTACGCCATAAATAGTGTGATTCCCAACATACATGGCTGGTTTATGGGGTACAAGGTTTTCTGTGCCTAAAAATGTTGGACGAAAATAAAAGCGTTGTAAACTACTGATCAATCGGATCAGTTTAGCATTGTGTCGTATTTTTAAAGTTTTATCGGTCATGTTGTATCTCTACAAACTGATTTTCAACATTTTTAATCTGCCCATTATTCAATTTAGAAGCTTTTTATGGAAACTTGATTAACAATAAATTGCTTTAGACTTCAGGCAATCACTCCCCCTTTATTAAAGACGGAGTGAACAGCTATTTTACTAGGTTGATTTAAGCAACATGCTTTTGTACAAGGATTGAACCAACAGAATAGCCAGCCCCAAATGAACAAAGTACGCCATACTCACCATCATTGACCTGATCAGCAGTACGATGCAATGCGATAATCACACCCGCAGAAGAGGTATTGGCAAACTCGTCCAAGATAATTGGTACTAATTCTGGATCAGCTTCTGCAACCTCACGCCCAACAATCAGTTTTAGAATTAATTCATTCATATTGGCATTGGCTTGATGCAACCAGAAACGTTTAACGTTTTCAGGTTGAATACTGTTTTTTTCCAATTGCGTAGAAATGATTTTTGCAACCAATGGGCAAACTTCTTTGAAAACTTTACGACCATCCTGACGAAATTGTTTATCGTCGCGAGACGTTAATTCAGAGCCATTTAAAAACCCAAAGTTATTACGAATATTATTCGAGAACTGGGTAAATAAATGGGTATCTACGATTTCAAAACCTGTTTTGGTTTCAGTTTCTTCGATAATCGAAGCTGTAGCCACATCACCAAAAATAAAATGACAGTCACGTGAACGGTAATCCGTATGCCCAGAGGTAATTTCAACATTGACCAATAACACACGGCGAGCACCCGTTTTCACAGCATCATAAGCTTGTTTTAAACCGAAAGTCGCAGCTGAACATGCTACATTCATATCATAAGCATAGCCTTGGATACCAAGTGCAGTTTGAATTTCAATCGCAACAGCAGGGTAAGCACGCTGTAAATTTGAACAAGCAAGAATCACAACATCAATATCTTCTGCTGTAACACCAGCATTTTCCATCGCTTGTTTTGCTGCGATTACGCCCCACTCTGCCTGAATAGAAAGCTCTTCATCAGAACGCTCTTCAAGACGTGGTCTTAAACGGTTAATGTCCAATACACCTGATTTCTCAATCACATAGCGGCGCTTCACACCTGATGCTTTTTCAATAAAATCTGCACTTGAACCACGACGCGCAACAACTTCACCAGCTTCAATTTTTTCAGCATTTTCAGTGTTAAATTGTTCCACATAAGCATTTAAACAATCCACCAACTCTTCATTGGTAATCACTTCTTCAGGATGGTACAAACCTGTACCAGTAATACGGATGCCCATGTAAAACTCCTTTTCTCAATTCACAAATATTTCAAATTATTTCTATTCTAACCGATTCCTAGCTTTTCCCATACCTTTTGTATTCGAGTCGAAGATATCGGCATTTTGGTTTTCATCGGTTGTGAGAATAATGAGATCCGTAGTTCCTCAACCATGAAATACACTTCTTTTACACGAACATCGGATTTAAACTTAAACAGTTTATCCATCCAAGGATCAACTTCTTTTATTGCAGCATCATCTCGATTTAGATTATTCGGCAAACGATCTAAACGCAATAACAATGCTTTTAAATAACGTGGATATTCCTGCCAAATATCGGAAGATTTTGAATAAACAAAATTGGAAAGATTCATTAAATCCAGTTGGTCTTCAATATCATCTATATTTTTTCCAAATACATCTTGATCCAACATCAGTAAATTTTGACGAATTTCTTGCCATTGAATATAGATTTCACTGATCAGTTTTAATGCTTCCTGACCATGCATTAAGAAGCTTTTCTTGACCTCGGCAGTTAATTGAGCAAACTCCTCAGCATTGATCGGTAAGTCTTGAATCGCGATTTGCAAAGTTGCATAAACCAACATTTGTTCCAGCTGAGCTTTATCTCCCAATGGTGAATTAGCCAAAGCCAATGGTTTTGAAATTTGCTTTTTCAGTTGGCGGATTGAGTCACCTAACTGCATATGAATCAACCGAATTACACCTTCACGATGCTGCTTAATGGCTTCATTTTGGTCATTAAAGGTCTGGATCACAATTCCAGATTCATCTTTGGTGTCTAATTGGGCAAAGTCTTTCGTCGGCACCAAGGCTTGATATTGTTTAACAACAACACCTGTGACTTTTTGCGATGCCTCAAAAACAAAATTTTCAGGGAAAACCGTAAATTCACCTTTTAACTGCTTCACAGGACTATGTGTTTCGGTACGACAACGTGCTTTGAGTTCAGCAAGATCTCGCCCTTGCTCCAACACACGACCTTTTTCATCCATAACCTTAATAAATGGAATCAGATAAGGTTCAATACGTTCAAAAGAAAAATCTTTCGCGCTAATTTGTTCGCCTCTTAACTGAAATGCCAAGAAATCAAAGATATGTCCATGCAAATGTTGGGCATCCACAGCTTTCATCAACTTTTGCGCTGTGTCAGGAATCGGTACCAAATTACGACGTTTATCTTTGGGTAGTGCTTTAAGTAATGCTTCAATCAACTCTAAGCGCCAGCCAGGGATTCCCCACGACCAAATATTTTCATCGACTTGCGCTAAAGCCTGCACTGGAATTTTAACGGTAGCACCATCTTGATCATGGCTTGGATCAAAGCGATAACTCGCCGCTAATCGCAATTGCCCATTATGTAAATAATCAGGAAATTGCTGAGTGGTTGGACGATCTGTCATCCATAAATCATCGTCATCTACAAATAGATAACGTGGGTTTTTAGGCTCTACAGTTGCTCGCCAATCTTCGAAACTACGGCGACTTGCAATTTCAGCAGGGACTTTGGCTGCATAAAACTGATAAATTGTTTCTTCGTCCACCACCAAATCACGACGACGCAACTTATCTTCAACTCGTTCAACTTCCTCAAGTTTTAATAGGTTGTGTTTTAAAAATGGTGGCGTAATCCCCAAGTTTCCTGTTGTCAGTGCATCTCTCAAAAAGATTTCATGCGCAGCAGGCTGATCCACCTTTTCGTAATTGGTTGCACGCTTCGGTTCGATAATCAAACCAAATAATGAAATCTGATCATAGGCATTGACCACACCTGGTTTTTTCGCCCAATGTGGCTCGAAATAATGATGTTTCAATAAATTTGGTGCAGCCAAAAGAATCCATTCAGGCTCAATTTTTGCCAAAGTTCGCAGATAAACTTGAGAGGTTTCCACCATTTCAAATGCCATCACCCAAGGTGTATTGGTTTTATGCAATGTCGATGCAGGAAAAATTCGAGCTTTTTGCTGACGTACTGCCATGAATGTATTGCGCTCATCTGTTTTATTGGCAATAAAGGACAATAAACCTGTTAATAGCGCACGGTGCAAATTCTCATAACTGGCTTTTTTCTCATTAAAAGAGAGCTTTAAGCCTTGCGCCAAATCGAGCAATTGTTCATGGGTTTTTTTCCACTCACGCAAACGCAACCAACTGAGAAAATGCTGCTTGGCAAAATTACGACGTTTGTTCTCGCTTAAAGTCTCACGATTTTCACTCAAGGTATTCCATAATTTCAGATAAAATAAAAAGTCTGAATCAGCTTCTTTAAACAATGCATGCTTTTGATCGGCTTGCATCTGTTTATCCGCGGGACGCTCTCGAGGATCTTGTACAGCAAGAGCTGCAACGATGATTAACACTTCACGAAGTACACCAAAGTGAGCCCCACCCAAAATCATTCTCGCCAAACGTGGATCAATCGGCATTTTCGCCATTTGCAGACCAATTTTGGTCAGCTCACTGCGAGCAGAATTACCAGCTTGCTTCGCGCTCATTGATGAATTTTGCTGTTCTTGAATAGCACCTAATTCAATCAATAGCTTTCGACCATCATTGACCAAACGATGATCGGGTGGCTCAATAAAATCAAAATCTTCAACAGCCCCCAAACCTAGACTTTGCATCTGCAAAATAACCGAGGCTAAATTGGTTCGCTTAATCTCAGGTTCTGTAAATTCAGGGCGACTTTGAAAGTCATCTTCGCTATAAAGGCGGATACATACGCCAGGTGCAATACGACCACAACGTCCTTTACGCTGATTTGCAGCTGCTTGTGAAATTGCTTCAATTGGCAAACGTTGCACACGAGAACGATAGTTATATCGTGAAATACGCGCAAAGCCACTGTCTATCACATAACGGATATTTGGAACCGTCAATGCCGTTTCCGCCACATTGGTCGCAATAATAATTCTTCGTCCACCACCCGATGGATTAAAGATTTTCTGCTGTTCGGCTAAAGCGAGCCGTGCATATAACGGTAAAATTTGTGTATGTTTTGGACCAAACTTTTGTAAGGTTTCCTGTAGTTCACGAATCTCTTGTTCAGTACTGGAAAAAATCAGAATATCAGCATGTTCTGGATGCCCTTTAGCCTCAGCATCTTTTAAACACTCTTCAACAGCTTGTACCACCGCACGTGGTAAGTTTTCTTCGAAATCATCAAAATCATCGTCATCACTACCGCCAATCGTCATTTCTGAAATCGGACGATAACGTAATTCTACAGGGAAGCTACGCCCTTCTACTTCAAAAATAGGTGCGCCATTGAAGTAGTCACTAAATCGATTGACGTCTAAAGTTGCCGAAGTAATGATGATTTTTAAATCAGGGCGCTTTTTCACCAACTGTTTTAAATAACCCATGATGAAATCAATATTCAATGAACGCTCGTGCGCTTCATCGATAATGATCGTGTCATATTTATTTAAGTAACGATCATTTGACAGTTCAGCCAACAAAATACCATCCGTCATCAAACGAACAATGGAATCATTGGAACCCTGTTCATTGAAACGGACTTTAAAGCTGATGGACTCACCCAGTTTTTCGCCGACTTCTTCTGCAATACGTTGAGATACACTTCGTGCTGCAAGACGTCGAGGCTGGGTATGACCAATCATCCCTGTTAAACCACGACCTGCAAGCATTGCTATTTGTGGTAACTGAGTAGTCTTACCAGAACCCGTTTCCCCCGCAACAATAATCACCTGATGTTTTTGAATCGCATCTATCAATTGATCAGCATATTGAGTGACAGGTAAGTCTTGATTAAGTTTAATCGTGGGTAGACTGGCAAATCTTTTTTTTACTTGCTGATTCGATTTTTCAAAAAGTTCTTTAAATTTTTCTGGATCGGCATCTTTTCCTTTTTTCAGTCGGCTTAAACGATGGCGATCGCGTACCATAACCCATTGATCGACATTTAACTGATTTGGCACAGATGCTTTATCCTAATATTTAAAATTGAACAAAATATTTTACGCTGTAAAGCGCAGCAGAGATAGTGTCTTGAAAATGAAATCATAATTGTCTGATCTAAATCAGACTGAAAATAAAAAATATTTAATTAAAATGTGACGTATTTAAGCTTCAAAGGATATTAGCAGAACAATTTCTATACATTGAAATATTTTTTATATCTTTTTTAAAAATTCACCCTTGAAATATAAGCTCAGAAGCATCATGTTTGTTACAGATTTAAAAAGGATGGTTTTGTCATTCAAACATCATCTTTATTTGCTTTAGTTGATGCAACAATGACGGACACTTGTCTTTGGTGAAAAGTATCTGGAGCTTGCTAATTTGATTTTCCGATCTTAGCTATAAAAAAATACTATTTCACCAATAACTTAAAATTCATTATTCTAGTTATATATTAGATAAACACCTCAATCATGGAGATAATGATGAGCTTAATTAATACTGAAGTTAAACCTTTTAAAGCACAAGCTTTCCAAAACGGTCAATTCATCGAAGTTACAGAAGCTGATCTTAAAGGTAAATGGTCTGTAGTTTTCTTCTATCCAGCTGACTTCACTTTCGTTTGCCCAACTGAACTTGGTGATCTTGCTGATAACTATGCTGAATTCAAAAAATTAGGTGTTGAAATCTATTCTGTTTCTACAGACACTCACTTCACACACAAAGCTTGGCACGATTCTTCTGAAGAAATCAAAAAAATTGAATACGTAATGGTTGGCGACCCAACTTGGGTACTTGCTAAAAACTTCGAAGTTTTAATCGAATCTGCTGGTCTTGCTGACCGTGGTACTTTCGTTATCGATCCTGAAGGTAAAATCCAAATCATCGAAATCAATGCGGGTGGTATTGGTCGTGATGCTTCTGAACTTCTTCGTAAAGTTAAAGCAGCTCAATATGTTCACGGTCATCCTGGCGAAGTTTGCCCTGCTAAATGGAAAGAAGGTGATGCAACACTTGCTCCTTCTATCGACTTAGTGGGTAAAATCTAATATCAAATTAGATTAGATTTTAAAAACCACGCTTCATTAGCGTGGTTTTTTATTTTCTAATGTGACCATATGGCAAGTTCATAGCCATCTAAATCTCTAAAGTGAAAACGGCGCCCGCCTGGAAAACTAAAAATCTCTTGTACGATGGTTGCACCTGCATCTGTTACACGCTGCAAACTCTGTTCAAGATTATCACTGTACAAAATAATCAACGCACCACCTGCACTTTGAACGTGGTCAGCTTGGGCAAAACCACCTTTAATCACACCAGAATCAAATTCACAATAAGCTGGACCAAAGTCAGTAAAAGTCCAACCCAAATGTTGATAAAATGCTTTGGATTGCTGAATATCCTTGACATTAAATTCAATATAATTAATTGCAATTTTTTGCTCACCTGATGGCTGGTTCATTTTTATTTCTCCTGTTTTTTCATCATACTACATCTAACTTTATGTCAAAATTCTACAAATAAAGCTGTAATGATTTATAAAATAATTCAATTATTGCTACGGCATTTTGCTTAAACGATCAACATCTTTTAACAACTTAGGGATTCGATATTTCCCATACATACTTTTCACATATTGCTTGGCAAGCTCAAGCTCAATACCGACCGCAGAAATATAAAGCGGTTGGAGGCTTTGTCCTCGCAAAATTTCGCAATCTTTTGGTGTGCCTGTAAAATGATTTTTAGCCACCCCAATCACAGGAACTTTAAGCATTAACGCTTCATACAAATACTGTCCCAAACCCGCTTTCTGCTCATTCCCAAGATGCACATATCCATCGATAATAATCATCTCGATATGTTCCGTAATTTGTGCCATTAAAGCCTGAATACAAGGCAATTCACGCTTATAAAATTGCCCAGATTCATAGTCCATGATGTGATCTAGAGAAATCCTGTATTGCTTGAATAAATCAGTTGCTTCCCACGCATCAAATATGCCTCCAGCAACTTGCGCACTCGTCCCACTATAGGCAACATCTATCGCAAGTATCATTGCATCCCCTTTGTTTCCAAGATAAAACAAACATTCTTTTTGAGTCTTTTATTCATGATATTTGCTCTGTTTTAAAATTTTAGATTTTCATATGTGGTATAAGCTTATCAGAAAAATCCTCAGCATTTTTACAAAACCACAATACTTTTCTAAAGATGAATGGACTAATTTCAAATCATACAGAACACTTTTTTCTGTAGAACAATCAGAAGTTTAAGGGGTTGCTTATGGGATCAATGATTACCGTGACTTCTTGGAAGTACAATGCTTCTTCACGGTATTTAAAAATTTTTTATAACAATGGTTCTGGAGAACTTTATCATCCTGTACCAGAATTTATATATGACAATTTATTGCGATGTAGTGATAAAACGGCTTTTGTGCACAAGTATTTAGAATATGACGTACATTTTAAACGACTTTCAATTTTATAATTTACAAAACTTCCTTCTCAGCACAAAGTCAGGGAGAAATCTCCCTGATACAACACTGAAAATTAATTTTTGAATGTCACAATAAAAAGCCCAGCGCCCACAGATAGTGTCGTTGTCATAAATCGAGTATCTCGCTTGACTTCATCAGTAAAACTTTTAACCTCAGCAGCATGCGAAATTACATTATCTACTACCAACACCCCCCCTTGATTTTCAATCATATTTTGTAAGAAAACCCAATAATTCAAATAGGCATCACGCTCTGCATCAAGTAATATAAAATCGTATTTTCCATGACATTTTTCTAAATAATGTTGTGCATCGCCTACCCAAAAATCAATAACATGATCTAGCTCCAACTCTTTGGCATAATGCTTTGCTTGTAGTGTTCGCTGTTCATCAATCTCAAGTGTTGTAACCCGTGCACCGGTGACTTGGGCGGCATCAGCCAGCCATAAAGTGGAATAGCCCGTAGAGGTTCCAATTTCCAAAATCGTTTTTGCCTGCTGAATTCTTACTTGCATAGCCAGAAATAATGCGGATTCAGGTTCGATGTTACGATATCGTTTGATTCGATCACATTGTGTCGCATCAAACTTGATAAAAGACTGATATAGTTCATTCAATCGTTGCAAAAATGGGTGACTTAAACTCATATTCAGCACTTCCTCTTTACTATCATTGTTATTATTTCAATTATTTACGTCATTCCAATGACAATCTATCAGCTTTGTAGCACAAATTCTTATCATACAAATCATGTTTAGCCATACGCTGTAAATCAATGAGTAGGCTAAATTAGATGGTGTGTAAAAACTCAAATCTTGCTCGTGATTGACCATCTTCCAAAGTGACATGTTCTATAAACATTTCATATGGGCGAACCCAAATTGAATAATCACCATATAAACATTGATAGACCACCAATTTTTCTCGTGTTTCACTATGCATTGCAATATGTAAAACTTGATACAAATTACCTTTATAATGTCTATAAATTCCGACTTTCAACATAAGTTTAAAACCACCAATACGATTATTATGTTATACATGATCTTAATGTAAAAAACTCGTCCGAAGACGAGTTTTTATGTACTTTTCAATGATAAATCAAGAAAAGTCTAAACCTTTTTCAAATGCTTTTAACTCGTGACGAGCCATAGCCAAGTTTGATTTAGAGCGATCTAAAACAAGATAAAGGAATAAATTTTCATTTGAATCTAATGGACGAATCAAATGATATTGCTTACCTAAAGTAATCAAAATATCTTCAATTACATCATCAAGTTTTAATGCTTTGGCAACTTTACGCTTAGCACGAACAACTTCAGTATTACCTGCTGCTGCCAATTCCAAGTCCAAACCTGCGCCTGCTGTCGCTAATGAAAGACCGCTTTCGCTGTCTACTAAAGCAGCGCAGACGAAACCATCGATATCTGTTAATTGATCTAGTGTGATACGAGCCATGAGCATCCCCGTTTCTATTTGACATTGTTGTTTGCTTTAGTAATTCAATTTTTATTTTGCTTTACTAAAACACTTTACTATTTAACTAAAGATTAATACCCCTAGCTAACATGGATAAAATTAGTATTCTTCTTGAATACCTATTTTAATTTTATTCGATAATCAATTTTAATTAATTATTTCCTACGCTTATTTTAATAGCATAAAAAATATTAATTATTCAAGCGTAATTTAAAAATAAATTAGGCTTTTAATCATTTAAAACTTGCTACAACTTTCAACAATTATCAATAGATTATTTCAGTTATTGATAAACATCTCGTTTTATATAAAAAATATAAACCGCTTAACAATTTTCATAAGCAGACCTTAGATATTTTTCATCAGCAATTCTGTAGTCGACTTTAGCTCATATAGCATTTGCCCTAACAAAATATCTTTATTGGTCATGGCAACCAAAACTAAAGGATGCGTCGGATGCGGAATTGCTGTAAGCAATGCCTTTCCATTCTCTGCATCTAAAGTAATTGTTTGGCATCCAACAAGATTAATCTCTGATACAAAAGCAGTCACCATCGCTAAAATTGAGCTACTTACAGCAGCAATTTTTCCTGAATTATTAATGTTTTTCTTATTGACCAGCGCAATTTCAAAACCATCTGAAGTACATAACATCACAAACTCAACACCACTCACAGCGTTCAGTAAATGCCTTATTTGTTTTTCAGCATATTCCACAAAATCATCTGGCACTTTTCGAGATTTGTTTAAATCCAACATATTTAAGAAAACCCCATAAATTTCCATTTTACCCGCGTTTAAAGCACCATTTTGGGGCTTTTTGGGGCAAGTGAATTATTTGATATATTTCACACTTTGTTCTTAATTCTATCTTTTTTTATTGGCTTGTAAATATGTTTTTTTACTTTAACTCAGTTTTATTTTAAGAACTGTTTAAATAGTATTCTAAACATATAAATGTCAGATTTCCCTCAATAATGTCATTCTTGCTCATATATGGTGCATCGGCACAAAATACCCATTTTGCATATTAAATTTTACTTTACATCTCCACTATGTTATTGCACGACTATATATTCTTGTTGGTTATAATTTTTGAATAAAAAAAGACTACACATATACTATTTTATGAATAATATATTAAGATTTGATGAAAATAATATTGTTTGAAGGATTCGGGTTGTTAATTCAAAGCATAAGGCTTATAAAAACGTTACATTTTATTTTTTGATTTGGTTTTTTTTTGTGTTTATATTTATTTCATCCAGCTGCTGGATGCCAAATATTAATTTAAAAAAGGTATACAAGATGAATAAAATTTTACTCGCTTTGGGTCTGATTGCTACGATTGCACTCGTAGGCTGTAATAAGGATAAAGCACCTGAGACAGGAGCGACTACGGGTGAACATGTTGAAAATGCTGTTGATCAAGCTAAACATGATGTAGAAAATGCCACTAAAGATGCTGCGAGTGCAACAGCACAAGCAGCTGATCATGCTGCCAATGCAACGGCTACAGCTGTAGACCATGCTGCTGATGCAACCGCTCATGCCGCTGACGCAACTGTAGATGCGGCTAAAAATGCAACCGCAACTGCAGCGGGCGCCGTTGAAAAAGGTGCAGCCGATGTGAAAGAAAAAGCTCAACAATAATTTGAATTGAAATAAAAGCTCCTGACATAGGAGCTTTTTTATATTTGTCATATACTTAAATTATAAGTGATTTAACTTCCCTGAATATGGAGTCACCTTTATGTCTCATTCACATCACCCAGAACAGCATTTTATACAACGCACAGGCTGGTTAAGAGCAGCTGTTCTGGGTGCCAATGACGGTATTATTTCAGTGACCAGTTTAGTGATGGGGATGGCAGCAAGTGGAGCATCGAGTCACACACTACTTATTACCTGTATTGCTGGCTTAATTTCAGGTGCAACTTCAATGGCAGCAGGTGAATATATTTCTGTCAAATCACAATCGGATATAGAAGAGGCGGATTTAAAAGTTGAAGCACGCGAATTAGAAAAAAATCCGCATTTAGAACTTAAAGAACTGACACATATTTATATACAGCGTGGACTAGACCCTGAGCTAGCCCATCAGGTTGCTATTCAACTGACTGAAAAAGATGCATTGGAAGCCCATGCCCGTGATGAAATTGGAATCAATGACATAACTGCTGCCAAACCGATCCAAGCTGCTGGTTCTTCTGCGTTATCTTTCTCGATTGGGGCGTTATTACCCACATTATCAATTTTATTCAGCCCTGAAATTTATTTAGAAAAAGTGGTTTTGGTGGTTGGTATTTTATCTTTGGTCATTTTGGGTGCGTTATCAAGCTATTTTGCCGGAACCTCTATGCTTAAAGGCAGCCTTCGAGTTGCCATTTGGGGCATTATCGCGATGGCTTTCTCCAGTTGGATTGGCTCTCTTTTCCATGTCGCTCCGATTTAATATCAACATGTTTCACCTCAGCTCCACATAAACATGTATTTAAATTATATTTTTAAAATAAATACTGAACATAATTTGCTTATTGCCCTCAGCTTGGGCAAAGTAAATGAAAATTGAGGAGCTAGGAAATGTCTTTATTAGAACAGTTAGGAATAAAACTTCCAATATTGCTTGCACCTATGGCAGGAGTTTCAACACCCCTATTAGCAGCTGAAGTATCTAATCAAGGTGCTCTTGGGTCATTGGGGCTTGGGGCAAATACTGTTGAAACTGCACGTCAACAAATCAAAGAAACGCAAAACTTAACACCATATCCTTTTCAACTTAACTTTTTTTGTCATGAATCATCAAGCACAAATATAGATTCCAATACGCTTTGGATAGCACATTTAGCCACTGAATTTGAAAAATTTGGTGCAGTTCCACCCACTGAATTAAAATGTATTTATCCAAGCTTTAAAGACAACGATGATTTTTTAGATCTATGCTTAGAAACACAGCCCAAAGCGGTGAGTTTTCACTTTGGTATTCCACATGAATATCAAATCCAAAAACTAAAAGATGCTGGTATTTTAACGCTTGTTTCAGCAACCAATCTGACTGAAGCCCTTGCGATCGAAGCAGCAGGGATTGATATTATCATTGCTCAAGGAATTGAAGCAGGTGGACATCGTGGTATTTTTAATGCACAGATCGATGGTGCAATTAAAACCTCCGACCTTGTTCAACTGATCAAAAAATACTGTTCACTCCCTGTGGTTGCAGCTGGAGGAATTATGAATGGTCAACAGGCAAAAGCCATGCTCAATCTCGGTGCAGATGCAGTGCAAATGGGAACCGCCTTTGTACAATGTAAATCGTCAAATGCCAATACTGCTTACCGCAAAGCTTTATTTGATCATCCTTTGACCCAAATTACCTCAAGTATTTCAGGTCGCCCAGCACGTGGCATCATCAATCATTGGCAAACTCGAATTGATCAAGCTGATCGTCCAGATGTTGCAGCCTATCCATACGCATATGATTTGGCAAAACAGCTCAATGCAGTGGCAACACAAAATGGCGATGTTGGCTTTGGTGCATTTTGGGCAGGTAGTAATGTTGCTCAAATTCGTGAACTCGAGGCTCAAGATCTACTGAATCAATTGGTTGTAGAAATGAATCACGCTTGATTTAAAAGCAATTACAGAAGTGACGATGTGTCATTTCTGTAATTTATTCTGGTCAATCTTGTAAATTTTCTTCAACCAACATATATACCCAATCAAGCTCAGGGCATTGATAACCCAATATCGTCATAGCAGCAGTTACTTGCCCTCGATGATGTGTACCATGATTAAAAACGTGAATCAGCGTATCTGCATAAGGCAAGCTTTGCGCTTCCCCATTCGATCTAAAATAGTTCAAATTTCCCGTTAAAAGTGTTTCATCTAAATCATCAATAAAGCTCAACCAATTTAGGCTTTTATCGCTTAATTCATTCAAAAGCTGAGTTTTATCCTGATGAATGACGGTATTTAATGCCATAGTTGGAGAGTGATTTTCTTTAAAACGTGAATACCAGAGATAATGTTCGCCCAGCAGTAAATGGTTAAGCGTTCCTGCAATACTCTTAAAATACAGTCCAATATCTTGATTAAAATCTGCATCAGATACGGCTTTTAAACATTCACAAAGACGTTGTGTCGCCCAAATATTATATTGAGCAAATCGTCTTAAATTATCCTTATTCATTTACTCAACGACCTATGCATAGCGTGTATAGTGATCAACTTAATCAGCTTGATAAAAATTCTATTTTGAATAAAATGACAACAAAATCAATATAAATTGCTTTTATCATGATCAATCACTTTGTTTCCAATCGGTCGATCATTTTCCACTTGTTTAGATAAGTTTTCTTTTCTTTTACTTATTCAAAAATACAAGTGAGATTTATCATGCATGCATATCACCAAATCCATGCTGTATATGACCGTGACAGCATTACGGTTTATCAAGCTTATAACCCACATATTGCACAGCTCGTTATACAACATCAAAAGTTTGTCTCCCCTTCTCTTTTCAAAGAATGACCTGTATCAAACCGTCTTTTTTATGGTTGATAGGGCGTGTCATTGGGCAAGCAAACCCAATCAAAATCATATTTTAGCGATCTGTATACAGCGTGATTTTTGGGAATATTGATTGCAATAAAGCATTCATACTGACCCAACACTTGCTACTCATCAAAATGCCACAATTTTGATGCTCAGGAGAGTATAAATATGCTGAAAAATTATTCTCGAAAAGAGCGGATCTACCCTTGAAATGATCTGCTAAAACAACATTTGCGGATTGCCTAATTGAATGGGTGTTTTAATTTTTTAAGGTTCGATTACGCTTAGAACTTAATGAGTGATGTCTCAAATAACCCAAACCTAGAAATAATCTAACTATCTACAAATAACACAGCCTCCATTTGGAGGCTGTGTTATTTTAATCAGAAAAGAAACGGAACGTATTTCCTTGAGAATCAACTAGATTTATAAGGTAATTAAGCCGCATCTTTCTGCTTTGGGTGAACCATATTTTGCACAGCAAGCACAGAAGCTAAAACTTCATCAGAAAGCAATTGTTCTGCTCGAATCAACTCTAAAATACTTGCCCCAGTTTCATTGGCTTGCTTAGCGATACGCGTTGTCGTTTCATAACCTAAGTAAGGATTCAACACTGTAATAATACCAATCGAATTGTCTACCAAAGCTTGGCAATGTTCTGCATTTGCACGAATATTTTGAATACATTTTTGCTCAAACATACGCATTGCTCTGCCTAACAAATCAATTGATTCAAACAATTTGAAAGCAATCAAAGGTTCCATCGCATTGAGCTGCAATTGACCTGCTTCAGCAGCGAGTGTAATTGCCAAATCATTTGCCATAATTTGATAACAAGCAAGATTCATTGCTTCTGGTATTACAGGGTTCACTTTACCTGGCATAATTGAACTGCCCGGTTGACGTGGCTCTAAATGAATTTCATTTAAACCGGCACGCGGACCACTCGACAACAAACGTAAATCATTTGAGATTTTTGAAAGTTTCGTAGCGGTACGTTTTAATAAGCTTGATAACAGAACAAAATCGCCCATATCCGAAGTCGCTTCAATTAAATCAGGCGCACTTGAAATGGTTTTATTGGTAATTTTAGATAAAGCTTGAATAGCAAGAATACGGTATTCAACTTCAGTATTAATACCAGTACCAATCGCAGTTCCGCCAAGATTCACCACACTTAAAGCGTCTGGCATAATTTGATTGATTTTTTTCAAATCGTTTTGCAATGTATGCGCAAATGCTGCAAATTCTTGACCTAAAGTCATCGGTACTGCATCTTGTAACTGAGTACGTCCCATTTTTAAGATATGAGAAAACTCATTTGATTTGTTTTCAAAGCTTTGAATTAAACTTTGGAACGGCAGATTCAGTTGGTCTAAAGCAAATAATAAGCCGATTTTTATTGCACTAGGATAAACATCATTGGTTGATTGAGACATATTTACATCATTATTTGGATGCAAATATTGGTATTCCCCTTTTGCATGCCCTAAATACTCTAATCCAATGTTCGCGACCACTTCATTGATATTCATATTGGTCGATGTACCCGCACCGCCTTGAATCATATCAATCGGAAACTGTTCATGATACAGGTCATTGTTCAGTTGCTGGCAAGCATGTTGAATTGCTTTATATTTATTTTCTTCGAGCTTATTGAGTTTGAAATTGGCATCTGCACACGCAGCCTTAACCATTGCAAGTGCTTTAATAAAAACAGGAAAGTGACTTAATTTAGTTGAACTTAAGTTAAAGTTTTC
This sequence comes from Acinetobacter sp. B-6, assembly GCF_056930735.1. Classification (NCBI taxonomy): domain Bacteria; kingdom Pseudomonadati; phylum Pseudomonadota; class Gammaproteobacteria; order Moraxellales; family Moraxellaceae; genus Acinetobacter; species Acinetobacter sp. B-6. Next base: position 28,854 of record NZ_JBXPBY010000007.1, read on the forward strand.
TAATGCTCTTAGGGTTTGTACACCATAATAACAATGAAATGGCACTTCTTTAAGTCCTAATAAATCCTTCTCAACTCGCGTTTTAATTTCAATGTTCATGTGCATTACAGCTCAATAAAAGAATAAATTTATCTTAGGAAATGCATTGAAAATTGGCTAATGTAAAAAAATATTTATGTATGCATTTTTTGCATATCACTTGTTATAATGCTGAGAGTGCAATGTAGAACGGCTAATCAATATGACCCTAGAAATTCGATGGATAGAAGATCTTTTGGCTTTAGATCAAGAAAAATCGATCTCTAAAGCTGCTGCGCTACGTCATGTTACCCAATCTGCTTTCACACGCAGAATACAGAATATTGAAGAAGCGCTTGGCTTTCAGATTTTAAAACGCTATAGCAAAAGCATTGATTTCACCGATGCAGGGCAAGTTTTACTCTCAACATCTAAAAACATCAAAAATCAAATGAATACCACCATCAACTATTTAGAGAAAAATATTAAAGACAATGAGTTATCGATTAAGTTTGCAGTATCCCACTCACTCATAACTCAATTTTTCCCTAAGTTTATTCAAAAACTATATAGCAATTATGATGATTTAAAATTAGAAATTATCGCCTCCAATTTGCAGCAAGGGCTTTATTTATTAAAAGAAGGCTCTTGTGACTTTTTAATTTGTTATTGTGATCAAATCACTTTACAACAACTAGACCCCAGTATTTTTAAATATCATAAAATCGTCAAAATGGAAGTCTTACCTGTCACAGCAACAATCAATCACCAACCCAAGTATTCATTTAGCCAAAACTTCCCTCTTTTGGCTTACAGCAAAAAAGCCTATTTGGGTAAATGTGTCGATAAAGTAATCGAAGGTAAATTAAATTATCGTACCTTGTATGAAACAGACAATGCCAGTGATTTAAAAGCCTTGGCTTTACAAGGCTTAGGTGTAGCATGGCTGCCAAGGTTATTGATTGAAGAAGAGTTGAATGACAATAAATTAAAAGTTTTGGAGGGTTATAGCTTCTTTCAGGATGTGTATATCGTCCGTAGCCATTTAATTTACTCTGAAAAAGTAAATTTTGTTTGGAATGCATTGGTGTTAAATTAAGGCTTTTATTGTAAAGCCGTTAACTTATACATCCAATAAATTAACGGACTCTACTTGTACATCACTCATCAGGTTGCCTTGATCCAATAAGTGGTCAAAATACTGTTCTACAACTTTGGCTTGCTCAAGTGTACTTTCCACCTTATACATATTTTGACGAAACTCATTGCTTGAATGTAAGCCTTTGGTGTACCAAGCAATATGTTTTCGTGCGATACGGCAACCTGAATATTCCCCATAAAACTGATAAAGCTCAGACAAATGTCCAAGTAAAACATCTTTCACTTCTTGGATATTGGGCGCAATTAAATGTTCACCCGTTTTTAAGTAATGGGCAATTTCGCGAAAAATCCAAGGGCGTCCCTGTGCTGCACGACCAATCATCACGGCATCAGCACCTGTATAATCCAACACATATTTGGCTTTTTCAGGGCTATCAATATCACCATTGGCAATCACGGGTATTGAAATCAACTCTTTAACTTCTTTGATCAAGCTATACCGTGCAGTGTTTAAATACATATCTTCACGGGTACGACCATGTAAAGCCAAAGCTGCTATTCCTGCTTCTTCAGCACGTTTTGCCACTCGCAGAATATTTTCCTGACCATTTAAATAACCCAAACGGGTCTTCAAGGTCACAGGAACATCCACAGCATTGACCACTGCATCTAAAATTCGGGCAACTAAATCTTCATCTTGTAGCAGTGCTGAGCCTGCTAACTTATTGCAGACTTTTTTCGCAGGACAGCCCATATTGATATCGACAATTTGAGCGCCATTTGAAACTTGGTAACGTGCAGCTTCAGCCAATTGTTCAGGTTCAGAACCTGCAATTTGGGCGGAAATGGGTGCTAATTCCCCATCAAAATTGGCACGATATAAACTTTTTTTGGTCATCCTTAAAGTCTGATCAGATGTCATCATTTCGCTGACCGCATGCCCGGCACCAAAGTACTTACATAGTGTTCTAAACGGACGATCAGTCACCCCTGCCATAGGGGCAACAATTAAATTATTTGACAGTTGATAGGGACCAATATACATATATATTCATACATTTTTAGACCTTCATAGTATACTGCATCTGCCATAGTGGCTCATCATTTTCTGAGTATGTTTTCTGCGATATGAAAAAATTAGTTCGACATCACGCTTTTATTAAATCTTTCAGCGTGTTAGCTCTTTCTTTAAGTCTAATTGCTTGTGGTAAAGGTTCATGGTTTGCCAATGAAGATGATGAGCAGTTAAAACAGGAACAAATTAAAAAGCTGATTCCAAATCGTGTTAGTCAACGTGACTCTTGGGCAAAAGATATTTTTGATATTTCAAACGAATTAAAAATTCCGACCAACAAAGAAAATGTCTGCACCATTATCGCTGTCGTCGATCAAGAGTCGAACTTCGTTGCCAACCCTGTAGTTCCAGGTCTAGGTGATAAAGCAGTCAAAGAGGTGACCACTCGACTCAATGAAAAATTTGAAGATAAATTAGGTTCAACCATCGGTGGTACTGTCGCATCTTACTTTGAAAATGTTTTAAAAAATCAACCATCACCTGATGACAACTATTTAAAACAAATGAGCCGCGTGCGTACAGAAAAAGATTTAGATGTGTTGTATCGTGAAATATTTGACTATATGGCAAAACATTATCATGTCAGTGCACTTACTGGTGCTGCCAAATTCGTGGGTCAAGATATTGCCGAAAAAATGAATCCAATCACGACACTGGGATCTATGCAAGTACATATCAATTATGCCAAAGCACACAAGCGCAGCAGCATGAATGTTAATGAGTTACGTGACGATCTTTACACGGAATTTGGTGGTTTGTATTACGGGATTCACCGCTTGATGATGTATCCTGCAAACTATGACAAGCCTATCTATCGTTTTGCAGACTACAACTCAGGGATGTATTCTAGTCGTAATGCTGCCTTTCAAAAAATGATTGATAAGTTGACTAAAGCCGACTTGGCACTGGATGGTGATCTCTTATCATATGATAAAAATGGTGATCCTCGCCCTGCCATCACAGATACAGAAAAAGCACTGACTGCATTATTTGCTCAAAATAATATTCTAGTGACACCAAGACAGCTTCGTAATGACCTCAAGCAAGAGAAAGAACAAGATTTTGAAAAAACCCAAACCTATATCGCTGTTTCTAAACTATATAAAAATCAAACAGGCAAAGAACCAATATATGCCATAATGCCTGAAGTAATTATTTCTGGACCAAAATTGAGTCGTGACTACAACACAAATTGGTATGCGAGCCGCGTAAACGGACGATATGAAACATGTATGCACCGAGCAAAACGTATAAAAATTTAGCTTTATTTGATTTTGATGGAACCCTGTGTAAAAAAGACAGTTTTACAGGGTTTATTTTCTATGCCTTATCCAAAAGGCATATTGTCAAACAAGGCATCAAAATCTTACCTTGGATCCAAGCCTATTATTTAAATATCTATCCAGCTCATGCAATGCGTATAAAGTTGTTTAACGCCATGTTTAAACATGCTGATGCCAATGAAATTTTAGATATCGCCGATGAATACGCTTATCGTCTCATGGGACAATTAGATCCTACCCTTTATCAACAATTGCTCAAACATCAAAATAATGGTGATGATGTCGTTTTAGTCTCTGCTTCTGTCGACATTTATTTAGAGGTCATTTGCCAATTATTAAAAATTGATTTGATTTGTACTGAGACTGAGATTCTTGAGGGAAAATTTACAGGTCATTATGTGACACCAGATTGTAGTTGTGAACAAAAACGTCTAAGGATTTTAGAAAAATACAATTTAGCGCATTATCAAAAAGTCTTCGCTTATGGAAATAGTGAAGAAGATCTCGACATGCTGAATTTAGCTGATTTTAAATATATGGTTGGTAAAGATCAGTTGCTCCCAAACATTGAAGATGAAAAGAAATTAGCTTGAAAGCTAATATTTTAAATGTGAGCTCATTATGTCGTATATTTATGTCATCACATCATTGACGCAATTCTATCGCTACATTCAGCCTGAATTAGAAAAATATAACATTGAAATGATGATGGAGTACTTTGATTCCAATCAGCAAATTCAAATCAAAGTGATCACAACTGAAAATCTAAAAACACAACTTTTGGAGTATGATCATCAAAATCTGGGCTTCTATTTTTTAGATAAAGAACAAAAAATCAATAAACACCAAATCTATGATGATAAATATTGTATTTACGCTATTGAAGGACAAGGTGGAAGAGAAACTGAGAATGCTCTAGAAAAAATAACCTTAAGAGTAATTTCAAAAACGCCTGATAAAAATATAAAACGCTTTTTTAGTGCGATTAAACGCAAATTAAATCAAGATGAGAATTTTGCCCAAGGCATACAAGGTGGTTCTCGCTTACACCAACAGCATTATTATTTAAAATCGTATGTAGGGGAAAAAGTATTTAAATCAAATTTTTATAATGATAAAGCTCCAGCATTAATACCCAAATAAAAACCCCGCCTTAGCGAGGTCTTATCTGTAAAACTTTAGAAATCAATAAATCGACATATGGTTACGGTGTATCATTTCTAAAGAACGTGCTTCACCTAATACTTGGTATACCTTGTCAGAAGCCAGACCTTTAACAATTTCAGCAGAACGGGAACTGAAATTTACTCGCCCAACCGCAACTCGATGACCATGTTGGTCGACACACTCAACCACATCACCACGCTCAAAATGCCCTTCAACCGCTTTTACACCAACAGGCAATAAACTACGGTGATTTTCTTTAATGGCTTTAACAGCACCATCATCCAGCACCAAACGCCCTGCTGTTTGTAAATGAGCAGCAAGCCACTGTTGATGAGCTGTTAGACGATCATCATCGGTGATAAACAGTGTACCCAGTAATTCACCGGCCATTAAACGCGCCAATACATGGTCGCTCTCACCACTTGCGATCAGCGTTGGACAGCCTGACTTCGCGGCCAAACGAGCAGCACGAACTTTGGTCAACATACCACCACGACCAAACTTACCGCCACCGCCAGCCATATCAAATAAAGTTTCATCCATTGCGCGAACGGTATGGAACAATTTTGCATTGGGATTTGAACGAGGGTCTGAATCAAACATACCTTGCTGATCAGTCAAAATAATCAGTAAATCTGCATGCACTTGACCCGCAACCATAGCAGCAAGCGTGTCATTGTCACCAAAACGAATTTCGTCGGTGGATACCGTGTCATTTTCATTAATGACAGGAATTACCTTCCAATCAATTAGATTCTGCAAGGCATCACATGAGTTTAAGTAACGGCGACGATCTGCGAGGTCATCATGTGTTAACAAGACTTGTGCTGTTTGGATCGAATGTTTCTCTAATACACTTGACCAAGTATGGATTAAGCCCATTTGCCCAATGGCAGCACAAGCTTGTAGACTGGGTAGATCGGTGGGTCGATTCTCTAGCTTCATGCGAACCATCCCTTCAGCCACAGCACCAGAAGACACCAGAATAATCTCATGTCCGGCATTGTGTAGATCTGCAATTTGTTTCGCCCAATGCGAAATTGCATCCAAATCTAAACCTTGCCCATTTGCTGTGAGTAAAGATGATCCGATTTTAACAACGATACGTTTTAAAGCCTTGAGCTGACGTTGCCCATCTACCACTTCTATCATCTTATCCTCGGTCTTTCTTTTCTAAGCGGATACCCGAATACTTGGATATCTTTAGAAATTAGCGTACGTAGTACACTTCCATTTCGCCATCGTCACCATCGTCGTCTTCATCGTCGTCACCCAAAATACCAGCAAGACGTTGTTGACGGCGCATTTCACGATAAGCTTCTTTTGCAGCAATCGTTTGTTCACGTGTTTCAGCTTCAAGCTGATCACGGAATGCTTTCATTTTCGCTGCATACTCTGGATCTTCTTCTTCCAACTCACGTTGTTGTTCGATTTGATCCATGAGGTAATACACAACAGGTTTTGTTCCCTCTTCAAGCAAGCCTGAAGTTTTAAATACAGGACCATCCCATTGTAATTCTTCAAGAATATGATTACACCATTCTTCTTGAGTATCATCATTTAATTGATCAAGTTTGTTTAAAACAAGCACAATCGGCAATTGAGCCAAAGTTGGCGAGAATTTTTTCAATTCTTCCATAATGGCTTTGGCATTGTATGCCGGGTCTGAACCATCAATCGGTTGCACATCAACAATATGCAAAAGAATACGCGTTCGTGCCAAATGTTTAAGGAAACGAATACCGAGACCAGCACCTTCAGCGGCGCCTTCAATCAGCCCAGGAATATCCGCCATAACAAATGAACGATGACGATCCGCATCAACCACACCTAAGTTGGGAACCATCGTGGTAAATGGGTAATCCGCTACTTTAGGTTTTGCTGCGGAAACAGCACGAATAAAGGTTGATTTACCTGCATTCGGCATCCCCAATAAACCGACATCAGCGAGAACTTTAAGCTCAAGGCGAATCTCACGATACTCACCTTTGATCCCATGTGTACATTTACGTGGAGAACGGTTGGTCGATGATTTAAAATGGGTATTGCCCAAACCACCATCACCACCGTGTGCAACTAAAACTTTTTGACCATCTTCAACAAGGTCACCAATAATATCGCCAGACTCTGTATCTACAATGGTGGTTCCCACAGGAACTTTCAGAACAACTGATTCACCACCACGACCAGCACAGTTTGCGCCAGCACCGTTTTTACCACGTTCAGCGCGAAATTTACGGGTATAACGATAATCGACTAAGGTACTGGTATCGTCGTCAGCTTGAATATATACGCTGCCACCACGACCACCATCCCCACCATCTGGACCACCAAATGGCACAAATTTTTCACGGCGAAAACTGGCTACGCCATTGCCACCGTCGCCAGCCTCTACGGTAATGACTGCTTCATCAACAAAGCGCATGCTGCCAATCCTCTAAAATCTTTAAAACCGCATATTCTGCCATATTTTGAAAAATTTCTCGAATAGTATTATTCAACTGAGCATGAATTTTGTTAAACATTTTTTATAATTCATCCAATAAAACTGCCTTTGCTGATATTTTGATTGTTTTTCAGTCAGATATTTTTTTATAATAGACAAGCTAAAAAATGTCTATGTCTCACTATCAAAAAAACATAGGTGTAAATTTATAAATTTACTTTTTTAAATCAATACTTTTTATTTTAATCAAATGTTTGATCTAAAGGATGCTCTATATTGTCTATTGTCCAAATCAGTGCTGCGCTTGGACCCGCGGAATGTGAACTTGCAGTTAAATATACTTTGCAAGAAATGCAAAAAGAAGCCCAAAAGCAAAAAATTCAATTCGAAGTGATAGAAAATAATACTACTCCGCACGGCTATTCATCCGTGATCTGTAATATTAATGACAGCCACCAAAATTGGCTGAACTCTTGGTTAGGAACCATTCAATGGACGTTTCAAAGTCCAATTCGTCCACATCATAAACGTAAAAATTGGTTTGTTGGCATTAACCAATTTCAAAGCCCTACGCAACTTCCTGCGGATGATACGATTATTTTCCAAGCCTGTCGGGCATCTGGTGCTGGCGGGCAACACGTCAACACCACTGACTCCGCTATTCATGCAACCCATACTGCCACAGGAATCAGCGTTAAAGTTATGTCTGAACGCAGTCAACATGCCAATAAGCGTTTAGCAAAAGAGTTAATTGCACTCAAATTACAACAACAGATGGAGAGCCAACAAGCCCATCAGAAACACGCTCAACATTTACAACACACGTTGATTGAGCGAGGTAATGCAGTAAAAAGCTTTAAAAGATAAATCTGATATCACGCATGTTGTCGTTAAATGTGAGTAGCGTGAATGCCTAACATCAGTTTGAATTTAAATTTTATAAGAAAGGAAGCCTCAGCTTCCTTTAATACTTACATTGAATACTTTTAAAAACTTAAGCATGTACTTCAGTTTTTTCCTCAAGCATCTTACGATCAACTTCTTCAGGATTGTTCAAAGCATCATTGAGTTTTTCAACATCAAGCTTACCCACCCATTTTGCAACGACGATGGTTGCCAAAGAGTTACCTACCAAGTTAGTCAATGCACGTGCTTCAGACATGAAACGGTCAATACCTAAAATCAAAGCCAAACCAGCGACTGGGATATTGCCTACAGCAGCCAAAGTTGCTGCCATTACAATAAAGCCTGAACCAGTTACACCTGCTGCGCCCTTTGATGAAATCAACAAGACGGCAAGCAAAGTAATTTCATGCCAAATATCCAGTTGAGTATTGGTTGCTTGTGCAATAAAGATTGCCGCCATAGTCAAATAAATAGAGGTACCATCAAGGTTAAATGAATAACCTGTTGGAATGACCAAGCCAACCACAGACTTTTCACAGCCAGCAATTTCAAGCTTTTTCAGCATTCGAGGCAATACGGATTCAGAAGATGATGTACCCAATACAATCAATAACTCTTCACGAATCATACGGATCATTTTTAAAATACTAAATCCGCAGAAACGACTGATCGAACCTAAAATAATGAAAATGAACAATAAACAGGTGATATAGAAACAAAGAATTAGCTGTGCAAGTTGCGCTAAGCTACCAATGCCATACTTACCGATGGTAAATGCCATCGCACCAAAGGCACCGATTGGCGCAAGTTTCATAATCATATTCACGATGTTAAAGAACACATGCGAAATTTGATCAATCAATCTTAGAACAGGTTTACCTGCATCTCCTAACTTATGTAAAGCAAAGCCAAACAGTAATGCAAATAAAAGAACTTGTAGAATTTCGCCTTCAGCAAATGCACCGACAACCGTATTAGGAATAATGTGCATAAAGAAATCAACGGTGGATTGTGATGCACCCGATTCCACATATTTGCTGATACCCGAAGTATCCAATGTAGCAGGATCAATATTCATCCCTACACCAGGTTTAGCAATATTGATCACCACCAAACCAATGATTAAGGCAATCGTGGACACAATCTCAAAATACAACAGCGCAATACCACCCGTCTTACCGACCGATTTCATGCTTTCCATACCAGCAATACCACTGACCACGGTACAGAAAATCACAGGTGCGATAATCATTTTAATGAGCTTAATAAAAGCATCACCTAAGGGTTTAAGTTGCTCACCCAAACCTGGAATATTCTTTTCTACACCATTGATCAATTGTGTACCACTTGGGAAGTAGTGACCGACGATCACACCCAAAATAATGGCAACAATCACTTGAAAATAGAGTGATTTATACAGCGGTTTCTTAGCCATGATAATTACTTCTTTCTATATTTCTGTTCGAAGAAATATCCAATATTAATGCGACCATTTGCTGACACAGGCAAAAATTCTGATGAAAACATCAAGAAAATAGATTTTTAGAAAATAAAAATCCGTTCAGAAAACAGCCGTTTTCCAAAACAAAGACAACAAATGACGATGTTTAAGATTTACTCTGTATTGCCCATATGCAAATCAGAATAAATGTAGAACAGGAGATGAAAAATAAAACACTATTCAAGCTTATTTTAATTAATTTTTGAGCATCAATCTCTATGTAAATGTGAATTTTGGCTAACATCTGTCCATTTTTTGCTTAGACCTTAGTCTAATACCACTTAGATCTATACCCTTTCAATTCATTTATGGCATAGTGTACTGCACTGTTTCTTCGGCTTATGACTGCATCCATATGAATACCAAACGCAATCTTTATAAAGACTTTGAACATCCTTTTGCGCAGTTTGTGCGAATCATTGGTAAAGGAAAAAATGGTGCACGATCATTAACTTATGATGAAGCTTATCAAGCTTTTTCGATGATTTTAAAAAATGAAGTGCTTGATGTACAACTAGGTGCATTCTTGATGCTACTTCGTGTTAAAGAAGAATCTGTAGATGAACTCACTGGCTTTGTCCAAGCGACCAAAGACCAATTGAACTTCCAAGCACTTTCTGTGGATTTAGACTGGTCATCTTATGCAGGGAAACGCAAACATTATCCATGGTTTTTGTTGGCAGCTCTGACACTGGCTAAACACGGTTATAAGATCGTCATGCACGGCGCTGCTGGGCATACTATGAATCGTGTTTATACCGAACAAGTTTTAGCGTATTTAGGATTTCCAATTTGCCAAAATGAAACTGAAGTCAAACAACAGTTAGAGACTCAAAATTTTGCTTATTTGCCTTTGGATGTAATCTCACCAATTTTAGCGGATTTGATCAATCTCAGAAATGTCATGGGATTACGCTCTCCAATACATACTCTTGCTCGCCTAATCAACCCGTTCAATGCCAAAGCCACCATGCAAGCTATTTTTCACCCTGCTTATCGTAGCTCACATCAACAGGCAGCTTTTCAACTGGGTTATCAAAACAGCGCAGTGATTAAAGGTGAAGGTGGCGAGTTTGAGCGAAACCCTGATGCAAAAACGCTGATTTGTGGTATCCAAGATGGTGAACTCTATGAATATGAATTACCAAAATTAACGGATAATCGTAGTCCAATAGAAGAACAACTGGATCTGTCTATGTTTAAAGCTGTTTGGGAAGGTCAACAAACACATGACTATGGCGAGATTGCCGTTACCGAAACGATGGGGATTGCTTTATATACCATGGGTGTTGTAAATAACTATTCTGAAGCCATGAGTAAAGCTCAATATCTTTGGAACACACGTTTCTAAATTGAAGTTTCTACTAAAGCGTGATGATCAATGATCACGCTTTTGTATAAAATAAAAATCAGACCAATAGGGATAACTTTTCCCTGAAGAATGAATATTGAGGAGTTGCAACTGATCACCGATTTGGATCACGTTTTTATTCTGTATATGTGGTCCAGATAAATATGCATCTTTTTGCTGGCCAATCAGCTTTGAACAATATAAATGGTGCGTTTTTATTTTTTTTGAAGAGTCAGCTGTATAAGCATTATCAACTTTTATACCAATTAATAGCATCGGATAACCATCATTTTTAATTGATGTATATTGTGTGACTGGCGTTTGGAAATTTTGACTTGCAATCACAGTCACATCTAATAAGCATTGAATAGGACTTGCACCACTTGTTTGTTCAGCGAATGAGCTGGTGGAAATTGCAGTGATGAAGATTAGACTGAGATGAACAAGCTTTATTGTTTTGAGCAGCTTTAGCACTTTAACCTCTATATTTTTAAGATTTTTTATCTTTCTAAATATCTTTGTCGCCTTTTTACATATTTCTGATTTTTAACGTATTGATCGTTTTATACACATCATCATTGCAGCAGCTTAAATATTATTTTTTTTATTGAGTATTTGAACCATAAAGTAAGGCTACTTTATGGTTCAAAGGTTTTTTACACAGCTAGATAAAACGAATTGGTTTAAATTCTGGTTCAGGAACATGTGCGTCACATTCCTCACCCTCTTCTTTATGACCTTTATCAATATAACCCGTACGTTCTTTTTCAGGAACATTTTGATGTTCCCAAGCGATTACCGCTTGCATACAAGTTTGACGCTGCTCAGCAGTCAGTGCCACACCATTTGGCCATTTCCCAATTTCTACTGCTGTTTTTAATCGTTCAACGATATCAGCATCTAAAATAGAAAGCATCTGTTCAATATTCATGGTCAATCCCGCTGAAAAGAATCAAAATCTTGATTCCAACCAAGTTTAGTACGACAAGCCATATAGAAGTCATAACCTGGCGGATGTAAAAGTATTAGTTTGAATGGATGTTTGCGAATATGCAAACTATCCCCAACATTTAATGAAACACTGTGTTGTCCATCGGCACTCACCATCGGCAATACACGGTTTTCACGGATCAGTATCTTAATTTCACTCTGCCCACCCACAACGATTGGACGCGAAGACAAGGTATGTGGATGCATCGGAACCAAAGCAATCGCATCCATACTTGGATGGAGAATCGGTCCCCCACCCGATAATGCATATGCTGTCGAACCTGTGGGCGTAGACACAATTAAACCATCACTGTGCTGGCGATAAACATATTGCCCATCAATATTCAGTTCGAAATCGATCATATGTACAGACTTACCTGAATGTAGCACCACATCATTCAAAGCAATTGCATCGTAAATCGTTTCATTTTTACTGCGAATTTCAATTTCAAGTAAGAAACGGCGATCAAGTTGAAATTCACCTTTTAAGACTTGGTCGAGCTTAAAAATCACTTCAGTTGGTTTAATATCCGTTAAAAAGCCGAGTCGACCACGGTTGACACCTAATACGGGAATATTATATTTCACCAATGCACGTGCTGCATGTAATAAGGAGCCATCGCCACCAACAACAATGACTAAATCTACAACCTCACCGAGTAAATTCTTACTGACAGTTTGAGTATTGGTATAGGGGACAAGTTCTGCTGTTGCGGTATCAAAAACCGGATGTAAACCTAAACTCAATAAATGATCGTGTATAAGGCAAAGCGTATCAACCACAGAAGATTTATCTGGTCTTCCAATCAAACCAATGTTACGAAAGGTCTTTGGTGAAATCTGCACAGGTGCTTTAGCTCCACTGAAATTCTGAGATATCATAGCACTTTCAGAATATGTTTATAAAATCATTCATCAACGAAAAATAACAAGAATACCCAAAAAGGCTTTAAATTTGTGTATTTCACAGATTTATTATTGCAAATTTAAGAAAAGCTTCGCATGATTAGCGAAAATAAATTGGGTTTTATTATCTGTATATGAAGAACGAACGTGGTATAGGCTTGATTGCACTGATTTTTTGTGTATTGGTCATTGCAGCATTTTTTGCATTTAGTATCTACTTAATTCGACTCGACAATGTTATTCGGGACAAGTTCGAAGGAAACCGCTGGGACATTCCTGCGAAAGTATTTGCGCGACCATTAGAAATATATGCAACTGCGCCTATTGCACAAACAGAATTTGAACAAGAGCTTAAACTGTTGGGTTATAAAAACAGTGACAGTTATACCAAGTCTGGAACATATATCAGCCAACCCAATTCTGTCTATGTTCATACACGAGGCTTCGACTTTGGCGACAGCGTTGACCCAGAACAAGTTTTACAAGTGACCTTTGCTGGAGATACAGTTTCTGATGTTAAAGCCACCAAGCCAACCAATACTGGAATTGCACGTTTAGAACCGATGTTGATTGGTGGAATCTATCCGCAACATAATGAAGACCGTGTATTGATTAAACTCAACAAGGTTCCAAAACCTTTGATCGAAGCATTAATTGCAACCGAAGATCGTAACTTTTATCGTCATCACGGGATATCTTTCCGTGGTACCGCACGTGCGCTGGTCAGTAATGTGACAGGCGGAAAGCGTCAAGGTGGTTCAACACTCACTCAACAATTGGTGAAGAACTTTTTCTTAACCCCTGAAAAAACCTTGAAACGTAAAGTCAATGAAGCACTCATGTCTCTTTTATTAGAGCTTCATTATAGTAAAGATGAAATTCTTGAAGCCTATTTAAATGAAGTAAACTTGGGGCAAAGCGGGAATTATTCGGTCAATGGTTATGGTTTAGCTTCACAGTTCTATTTTGGATTACCACTCAGTGAACTAAATATTTCACAGCAGGCTTATTTAGTTGGTTTGGTACAAGGACCTACCCTGTTTAATCCTTGGAAAAATCCTGAAGGGGCAAAAAAGCGTCGAGATATTGTCTTGAACAATATGTTGGTGATGGGCTACTTAGATCAAGCACAATATGAAAAAGAAATTTCGCGTCCATTGAATGTTGTACGTAAACCAACGCTAGGAACCGCGAAGTTCCCAGACTTTCTCGATATTGTACGTCGTCAACTTAAAACAGAATATCAAGAGTCTGACCTAACCAATCAAGGTTTGAGAATCTTCACAACACTCGATCCAATTGCGCAAACCAAAGTTCAAAATAGCTTTAGAGATACTGTGACTCGATTAGCCAATGCCAATCCATCACGTTTAAAAGACTTACAGGGTGCTGTTTTAGTCACGCGCCCTGAGAATGGTGAATTGATTGCTGCTGTAGGTTCTACACAAGACTTTACTGGTTTTAACCGTACCGTTGATGCCAAGCGTCAAGTAGGTTCTTTGCTCAAACCTGTAATCTATTTAAGTGCTCTGGAGTCAGGGCGATACAATTGGGCATCTCAAATCGAAGATGCGCCGATTAGTTTACCTGTCAATGGCAACCAATCGTGGACACCGAAAAACTATAGTGGTTCTGGTCATGGTTATGTTCCTTTAGCACAAGCACTTGCAAACTCATATAACCTGTCAGCTGTTCGTCTGGGTAATGAATTTGGTATCTCAACATTTAGCAATAATCTGACTAAATTTGGCGTGACCTCTAAAATCCCGAATTATCCATCGATTTTCCTCGGTGCAGTTGATATGTCACCGATGGAAGTAATGAGTATTTATGGCAACTTTGCAACGGGTGGATTTAAATATCCTACTAAAGCCATTCGTACTGTGGTTGATTCAAATGGTCGTCTTCTAGAGCGTTTCGGCTTAAACGTTCAGCAAACCATAGATCCTTCTGCTGCATTCTTATTGAACTATGGTTTACAGCAAGTCATGTCATCGGGTACAGGTAAAGCGGCTTACAATAGCTTACCAGCTGATCTTAAACTTGCGGGTAAATCAGGGACAACCAATGATACTCGTGATTCATGGTTCGCAGGATACTCGGGTAACAACTTAGCTGTCGTGTGGCTCGGATTAGACAATAATAAAATCACTGGGTTGACAGGTTCATCAGGCGCATTGCCTGTCTGGATTAATGTGATGAAACAGTTACGTCAAAAACCTGTGAATTTGCGACAAACAGATGATATTGCATGGCAATGGATTGATTCACGTACTGGCGAATTGTCTGCCCAAGGCTGTGAAGGTGCAATGTATATTCCACTATTACGTCATACTGTGCCAAATCGTGCGACTGAATGCGGTATGCCACATTACCAAGTGGACCCACAATACGTACCCGATACACAACAAAACGCTTCGCAAACACAGTCTGGTGATAGTATTGACAACTACATTCGTGAGAGTGAAGACAGTATGGAACAGGACTCAAGAGGTCGTATGATTTCAAGTGGGAGTTACAACAACTAAATCCTCTCACTTTGTAGGTAAAGATGGAATGGCTTTTTGAATAGGAATGAATGATGAATCGTAATGTGACCAAGACCACTTATCTAATAAGTTTAATGGGAATATTGGCTTTAGCTGGTTGTCAAACAACACCACAACACACCAAGCCACCAACAAAACCTGTCGAAAAGCCAGATACATCACAGCAAAAAAATAATGTTCCAACGCCTGATGGTGTAAAGATTACACCTTATGAGCGACCTGAAATCAAACGTGAAAAAGTCCCTACTGTCATCGTGCCTCAACAAAAAGCCCAAACTCAAAAATTTGAGGATGGGCAAAATATTCCTGCCTTTAAGCAATTGATGCAACAAGCTCAAACTGCTTATCAAAAACAGCAATGGGATGAAGCAGAACGCTTTGCCTTACATGCGCAACGTTTAGCCCCGCAATCCGCAGAAGTTTTTTCTTATTTGGCGAGAATCGCCCAACAAAAAAAGCAATATGCAAACGCTGAGTCCTTAGCACGCCGTGGATTAAGTTATGCTCAAACAACTGCACAAAAGAAAGTGTTTTGGAATACGATTTTACAGTCAGCACAACAATTGAAAAATCAAAAGACTGTTGCAGAAGCATCTAAGCAACTGCAAAGCCTCTAAGTTCAAAGTTGAAAAGTGTAGTTTATGTGAGTTCGACGCAACTACACCTTTAGCTTATTAAAAAAACAATGTTCTTAGCGGAGTCTTGCCTCAAATAGTTGGAGATGAGATTTCCGAGTATCGTATTTCACCAAAAATTTTATATAAAATTCAAGTTGAAAATAGAATAGATTTTGCTTTTTCACGAGCCAATTTCACCCAATATTGCTATTGTAGCTGGGAGCATGGTTGCCACCGTTGGTCAAGGGTGATATGGATATCCCCTTTGATCAACGAAAGATTTTTGTTACTTTTCATCTCTAAAAAGTAAGGCATCGACTACGCAAATCAATGAAAACTTTTATCAAAATATGAGGCTATGAAAATGCCTTATTTATACGATACAAACTCTCAATAATGATATGGATTGGTTTAACTTACTTTTGATGTTTGGTATGAGTTCAAGTTAAAACTGGCTAATCCCTGCAATACCATAAGCACCATAGTGTTGTGCAATGCTTAAATCAGTAGGGCTTAACCCTCCCAATGCGAATACAGGTAAATCACTGCTTTTGGCATATTGCGCAAACTGTTCCCATCCCAAAGTATGTGCATCTGGGTGTGTTGTAGTTGGTAGAACAGGGCTAAGAATCACCGCATCGAATCCCAAGCTGTGCGCACGTTGTAAAGACACTAAATCATGACATGCTGCGATACAACGCACGCCTAAGGGCAATTGCCCCATTTGCAAATCCATCACCTGTTGTTGTTTATAATGCACAGCAGCAACCCTTTTTTGAAAAGATTCTGGCAATTGTATCCAAATATCAACATTGATGATCAATCGTGACAGATCATGCAGGTTTAACTGCTGGACTTGTTCTACAGCTGATGTGAGTAATTCAGTGCGATAATAAAACAGTGGTTGTGCTGAACCTTCATTCAGATTACTTTCATTCAGGGTATTAGCATTCACTACACTTTGTTGGTTTCGACATAATTCGCTCAAATCCTCAGAAATTTTAATGTGATGATTCCAAAATAAACGCTGAATGATCGAATGATTGGCTTTAGGGAAATTCAGCCCTAAAAGTTGATCACGGCTGTACCATGTCCATGGTTTTTGAATATCTGCTAAATATTGCTCATTCACAGTGGCATGAAATAGATGCAAAAATACTTCGACATCATCATATTCATGATGAATCACATCAAAAGCATGCCATTGCTGAATGCCAATCCCCACTTCTTCAAAAATTTCTCGACGACATGCTTCAACAGGTGTTTCCCCTGCTTCAATCTTCCCTCCTGGAAACTCATATTTATTGCCTTGATGTTGGTCAGCATTGCGCCATCCTACAAGGACTTTCCCTCGAAACAGTAATAAAGCAATCGCCACATGAACACTGGGTTTAGACATAGAAATAGAGCCCTGAAGTTTTAATCAATTGTAAGCAAATATAGATTTTTTATAAATGATAAAAATTATCGTTGACAGATCTATTCGATAATGATTATCATTTAAATCACTTAGACAACACCCCACTCGGAGTCAGAATAATGAACGCACCATTTAGCCTATTTACACGTAACACCGAAGCTCACCAATCTCTTCCAATGTTACACTCAAACAACTTATTTGCATTAGGACGCGAAATTCGCATTATGCATGCTGGTGAAGAATATCGTTTACGCTTAACCCGTAATAATCGTCTAATTTTGACTAAATAACGATAAAAACAACTGATTTAAAACAAAAAACGTGGGAACAAGCAGTATGAATCAGCGCATACTGCTTTTTAAGTTTTGGCTGAACAATTTATAAAAGATCATGTAAATAGAGTTATTTGATACACAACTCGATGACCAAATAATGTCATTCATCATTTCTCTATCACTACTCAATTTATAGCGAATATTGTTGTCGTTTCTTTCTGAATCTAAGGTAGATATAAACGAATTTTTAAGCCACCGTATTTGGAAGCACTAAAATCAATTTTCCCCTGATGCAGCTCGATTACAGTTTTACAAATGGATAAGCCTAGACCTGAACCTTGTGTTTGAGTTCCTAAAGCACGAAAGAAACGCTCCCCTAAACGAGCAATAACCTCTTCTGAAACTCCCTCACCATCATTTTGAATTTCAAATAATTTCCAACCTTCAAAATGACCAAGATCAATATAAATATTGCCCTGCTGAGGTGTGTATCGAATTGCATTATCAATTAAATTGCGGATGCAAATAAACATTAATTCTTCATTTACATCGACATTTGCATCTTCACTTTGAATATGAAGTTGGACTTGTTTCTCATCTATAAATGTCTCTAAGGCAGATAAAACACCATGAGTCATCTTTTCCAAGCTGACCCAAGTTTTAGGTAAATCACTTTTATCTGTAGGATCTAATCTGGCGAGTAACAATAAATTTTCAAGTACTTGTGTGCCTCGAAATACATCATTTTGGATTAGGCTTAATTGATGACGAATTTCAGGCACTTCAGCATATTTACGTTGTAGCAACTGTAAACGCATATGTATTGCTGATAATGGTGAACGCAGCTCATGTGATGCATCTGCGGTAAACCTTTGTTCTGCGACTAATGCCTGTTCCAGTCGAATAAACATCTGATTAAGCTGATTAACCATCGGTTGTAGTTCTTTAAATTCAGGTTGAGGCTGTTGAATCAAGCTTAAGTCATTTACATTTTTCTCAGCAATTTCTGTTGAAAGCGATTGAATTGATCTAAATTGTTTTTTGACTGAAAAATGTAAAATCAACCATTGGATCGCCCATAAACTCAGTAAAATTAAAAAATAGCTGATTAAGCTTTGCGACAGATCTTTAAAGCGCTCACTCAACGGTTGGATCACATAGACACTTAACCCTGAATCGGGATTTTTTGCATGATAGCTTCGCCAAAGTTGATGATTTGACCAAATAAAATCATAAGCACTGTCTTGATCAGTTATCTTGGCGCGACTGCTTATGCCTAACTCAAACTCTGGGGATTGTGTTAAAAGTTCATCTCCATTCATCAATTGATATTGAATATCAAATTCATCACTGAGCTCATCCAATTGAAAACCTGATGTAGTACTCAAATCTGAAATCAGCAGCATATCTGAAATTTCATCCATGATTTGATCTTGAACATCCATGTTGTGGTAAATAGACAATGCGATGAGTAAGAGCAAAGCAAATAGACCCGCCACAATTGAACTCAACATGGATGTTTTAATCAATTTATGCTGTAGCGAGATGGCTTGGCTCATAGATACCCTATTGAAATCATTTAAAATGGATCAACACACTGCTTATTCTTGTGGTGTATTCATTCGATAACCTAATCCTCGTATCGTTTTTATCAAATGATTTCCGATCTTTTTTCGTAGTTGATAGATATAAACTTCAATCGCATTGCTTTCAATTTCATCACCCCATGCATATAAAGATGCTTCTAATTGTTCACGAGTCACAATATGTTCAGGCTTTTGCATCAGTTTATATAAAATTTGAAATTCTTTTGCTGTTAATGCAATGGCTTGTTGGTCTTGAAAAACTGTTTTTGCCTGAGTGTCTAAAATCAAATTGGCATATTTGATTTCATGTAAATTTGTAGTTTGTGTTTGTCTGAGCTGAGCACGTATTCGTGCTGATAGTTCTTCAAGACTAAAAGGTTTGACCAGATAATCATTTGCACCTAAATCCAAACCTTGTACACGATCTTGAATAGTATCTCGTGCTGTTAGAAAAATTACTGGTGTGTCAGGATATTGCTTTTTTAATCGCTGTAAAATCTCATCTCCTGTCGCCTTTGGTAAACCTCGATCAAGCAAAATGCAATCATATTCATGCTGTTCTATGGCTAAAATGGCGTGATCACCTCGCTCAACCCAATCGACATTATAGCCATCCATTTCCAACCAAGATTGGATACTTTCAGCTTGTGAGCGGTCATCTTCTGCAAGCAATATTCGCATTATCTACCCTCTTTCATCCATATCTAAAAATCATCGCTATTGGGTTGATGGCAATATAATGACGACAAAGATGAGATGCCAATGCATCTCATCTTTGTCGCAAGTTCAATTTTGAATCAAAAATAAGTGATTTTAAACGAAAGCATTAAAAATTCACTGCATCAACATCAATTTCGACTCGCTTGGTTGGCTTGTAGTCGATATCAACTTCACCGATTAAAGTAACTGTAGTATTTGGGGCAATCGGTTTACCTTGCCATAATTCATCATCAATATCGACCGTGATTGTTCCAGTGTTATCACGGAATTGATATTTTTCATCACCAATCGCTTTTACCACATTGCCACGTAACTGTACTTTTGTATCATCTTTTAGGGTTAATGCATTTTTCACAGTGGTTAAATTGGGTGTTAAAGCAGACTGATTCACTGCTGTATTTGCTGAAGCAAAAGAAGTTGCACCAATTAAGCTGATTGCAAGCAATGTTTTAGAAATTAGTTTCATCGTTGACCTCATCAATGTTGATCGTTTCAATAAAGCCATTAAAACAAATCAACATGAGGTGAATCTTAGGATGTCTTTATTTCCAATTTTTTGATGCAAAGCTAAGAATTAATTCAAAGGTACCACTCTTAACACTTCCTCTAAAGTCGTTACACCCTCTAAAACTTTACGCGCGCCTGCTATTCTTAAGGGTTCAATCCCTTCTTTCTTGGCTTGCATTCTAAGATCATCTAAGGTTGCATTGGCGCTGATACGCTGTTTTGCCTCTAAGCTGATCGGCATAAACTCATAAATACCAACACGACCTTTATACCCCGTTTGACGACATTCTTCACAACCAACCGCTTTAAAAATAAAATCAGGTGTTTTGGTTTGATAACCAAAGGTTAAATGTTTCCATTCTTGCTCATTGATAAAGGTTTCTTGCTTACAATGTGGACAGAGCTTTCGCACCAAACGTTGAGCAAGCACGCCCAGTATTGTTGCGGCTGTTAAGAATGGTTGTACACCTAGATCATGCAAACGGGTCAAACTTGATGGTGCATCATTGGTATGCAAAGTTGAAAGCACCAAATGACCAGTCAAAGCAGCTTGAATTGCCATATTTGCAGTGTCTTGATCACGAATTTCTCCGACCATAATAATGTCTGGGTCTTGTCGCATTAGCGCGCGAATACCATCTGCAAAACCTAATTCAATCCCTTGATTCACTTGCATCTGGTTAAAGCTCGGCTCTAACATTTCGATCGGGTCCTCAATGGTACAGACATTGACCTCTTCAGTAGCCAATTGCTTTAACGATGAATACAGTGTGGTTGTTTTACCCGAACCTGTGGGTCCAGTGACCAAAATAATCCCATGACTGTGTTGGGTTAAACCCTGCCATTGTGCCAATAGATGTTCATCAAATCCCAATTGTTGAAAACTACGCACCAAAACTTCTGGATCAAAAATACGCATCACCAACTTTTCACCAAATGCAGTGGGTAATGTAGAGAGACGTAATTCAGTTTCTTGCCCTTTCGGGGTACGGGTTTTTAGACGACCATCTTGTGGTTTTCGCTTTTCTGCGACATTCATCCGCCCTAAGATTTTAATTCGTGAAATAACTGCGGTTAAGGTGTTGGCAGGCATGTTATAAATGGTATGTAAAACACCATCGATACGAAAACGAATTTTGCCCTTTTCCTTTCGTGGTTCCAAATGAATATCGCTGGCACCTTGCTCAAAGGCAAACTGTAAAACCCAATCTACCAATTTAACAATGTGTTGATCATTGGCATCCGGATTTTGCGTATCTCCCAATTGTAACAGTGCTTCTACGCCTTTATTTTCCTTATCATAAGCACTCGATTTTTGTGAATTACTCACAGCTCTGCTGACTTGGTAATACTCAGTAAGATAACGTTGTAATTGTTCTGGATTTAACACCACTTTTTCAATTTTTTTAGGGCTGAGGCTGCGTTCTAAATTATGAACCCAATCGGTCATAAAAGGCTGTGCCGTACCAATCAAAATTCGATCTGCATGGACTTCTACAGCCAAAATTTTATTTCTCAATGCAAACTCTTGAGACATGACACTGGTCAAAGACGTAACATCTGCTTTTAACGGATCAATGGTAAATAAATTCAATTGGGCCTTTTCAGCCAACCATTCTGTCAATACAGTTAGTGTCAGTCTTTTTACTGAGTCTTGAGCATCAACTAATTTAAAATTTGCGATCCACTGTAAGGGATGCCATTTTAATTGATCACGTTGCCGATGCGTGGTCTGTACCAATAATTTTTCACGTTCAGTAATTCGACCGTCTTTTAATAATTGTTCTAAACACCAAGCTGTATCGATTTCGAAATTAAATTGCATTGTTATATCCCCAAAACACAGTTTACTATAACAAAATTAACTTTTGTATTTGCTGAATTTTTTCAATTGACCGGTATATTATAGATAAGCCAAAAATAAGCTTTTGATTTAGGAATACTTTACGCTACATTGAAATTAGACAATCTATTCATGGTTCTAGGGGGAGCGCTATGAATTTAATTCCAACAATGTCATTCGATTTCAATTCTTATCATGATTTATTTACGATTATTGCGGCTGCTTTAGGTTGCGGTTTATTGATCGGATTAGAACGTGAACGCAGCAAACAACGTGAAAATCAACGTAGTTTTGCAGGTTTAAGATCATTTGCGATTTGTTCAATCTTTGGCGCTGTATGCTTTTTATTTGGTCCCTATTTTGGCATCGTGGGTGCACTAATCACAGGCGCAGTTGTAGCATACTCAATTAAAAATCAGACCGATGATCCTGGGGTTACGACTGAAATCGCCTTTATTCTGACCTACTTTATTGGTGGAATGTGTCTGTGGAATATACCATTTGCTGCGGGTTTATCTGTCATTTTGACAATCTTATTGATGACCAAACATTCTATGCATGGTATTGCAGGAAAATGGATCACCGAATCTGAATTTAGAGATGGAATCTTTCTGCTGGCATTACTACTGATTGCACTTCCTCTTACCCCGAATAAACCATTGTGGGGTTCAGTTCTTAATCCCTATGTAATTTTAAAGTTACTTACTTTAATTCTGGCTGTGCAAGCACTGGCACATATTGCCAAACGATTATTGTCCACAAAAAATGCTTTGCTTCTGTCTTCTCTAGCATCGGGCTTTGTATCCAGTACGGCAACGGTTGCCAGTTTAGGATTAGAAGTCCGTAACGGACGTGCTGATGCAAAAGCCAATGCTGGTGCTGCACTCATATCATGTGTAGCGACACTATTGCAATTAATGATTATTGTCATTGGTGTAAGTATTTCTTGGTTTAAAGTGATTGTTTTACCCAGCCTCCTTGCAATCACCGTTTTGGTTATTTTTGCATTATGGCTCATGCGTAATACGCAACCGATCGAAGCGAACAAATCTACTGATAGCCGCATGTTTAGTCTTAAAGAGGCTGCAATTATTGCAGGGTCTTTAACCTTAATTCAAGCAGGTATTTATGGTTTAAACTTGTTATTGGGTGATGCAGGGCTTATTGCAGGTACACTTCTTGCGTCACTTTTTGAAATTCATGGTGCATTAGCAACCATTGTCATTCAAGGTGAACCAAGTAACGCTGTGTTATCACTTGCATTCCTGTTAGGTTTAGCTGCACATGCAGTAGCGAAATCAATAAATGCTTTGATCAGTGGTGGTGGGCGCTACGCACTTGTTTTTGCTCCAATTCAAATTTTACACATGCTGATCTTTATTGTGATTTTTATATGGGGTCTTCAACATTCGACTGCTTTTATAAATCCTTTTTAAAATAATGATTCAAGATCAATAACTCGCCTTTCTCTTATAAAGTAAGTTATAACTTTAAATATCAATATAAATCATACATCATGGTCATGTTGATTCATCTAAAAACCTACACACTGAAATGATCGATTAAAAAATGACACGACTAAAATTGATAAAAGACCGAGAAAATACTGGGCTTAAAATAAGTATTGAAAAAATAATAGGTTTCAATATCATGATAACGTGAACTTTTATACACATAAATTTTTAATATTTTATAATTTGGAATAATTCATGAAAATTAAATTACTTTCTTTTGCCATTATTTCTTCATTATTTTTGACTGCATGTGGAGGAGATTCAGATGCTGGGGATTATATCAGCAACAATGAGTCGGAGTGGTTTAGCTATGAAACTGGCGGTTCGCTTGATGATGCTTATTTGTTTAACAAAGTA
Organism: Acinetobacter sp. B-6; assembly: GCF_056930735.1. NCBI lineage: Bacteria > Pseudomonadati > Pseudomonadota > Gammaproteobacteria > Moraxellales > Moraxellaceae > Acinetobacter > Acinetobacter sp. B-6. Next base: position 52,986 of record NZ_JBXPBY010000007.1, read on the forward strand.
AAATTTAGCTTTAGAAATAAGCAAATGTATATCGATGGTGAATATAAGGTAGATGGCTCAACCCAGTTCACTGCATCCGATCTTTTAAGCCAATATTTAGCATCTGATGGATTGTATGATGCAACTAAGAGTAAAACGGATTTGGGCTATCAAAATGCCACGCTTAAATCGAAATCAGCAACTGTTTGGACATTTACACCCTATTCAACACGCAACTATAAGCAATTGGAATTAACTGAAAAATTTGAAACTGTTAATCTAACGGGTAAATTAATTAGCCCATATATCAATGGCTTTGATCATTTTGCTGGTTCAAACAGTGCATTAAGCGATGCAATGGGACCATATCCTGCTTATTACGTCAAAAAGCTACAAGGCAAAACTTTTCCAACAGGTTCAACGTGTTTAAGATCAATATCTTCTTCAACCAATACTACTTTTGCTGATCTTTATTCTAATGATCCTATCATAGGCTATAACCCGTCAAAATATTTTCAAAATGGTTATATTCAAGCAAAACTGGGCAATTTTAGCTTAGATTTATCTCGTGATATTCAACCGAACAGACATATTGCTGCTGTCGCTAAAATTGGCTCAGACTATTATCAAGCCGCTTATTATACTGCTGGTGACTATGAAGTCCTTGCAGATAAAATTCAGCAGTATGAGCAAGATTATCAAGACGCTGTGAACCAGTTTGGGAAATACAGTATCAATGCTCAAATACAACAAGCTTATCTCAATGGTTTAAAATCTGAATGTACTTTGTTTAATACTACAGCAAGCCAAGCAATTGATGCTGTAAAATAAAACAAAGTTGTAAAAGAATAGTCCTGATTAAACAATGATTTCGTCAGGGCTTAATTTTTACTTAATTTAAAAAATCGAAACGTCTTATCATTAATTAACGATATTTTCCAAAAACTTTCCAGACTTGATTATCCGCCAAAGGATCGGCATAGCTGTCATTGCGTTGTTTACGTGGTTTTTCACGGGCATCAACCAACTCAAAATCTTTCTCAGTACCAAGTACCAACCCATTCACATAAAATCGAGTTCTGGTGTATTCGCTTTGCCCATGTTGAAAAATATAAGTACGCAAATCAATAAACTCACGATGCGCAACTAAGGCAGCCGTATCATCACTGTCCAGCCATTGGGTCATTTTACTGATTTGACTTGGCTCAAATTGCCCGCATTTTTCAATCAAAGCAGCAATACCACGAAAGGTTTTAGACTCTTTAGCACGAGTTTTATTGATACGAATTCGATCCACATGAAAGAAGAACAGGGGTAAGTTTAAATGACTCGGTAAATGAATCGCATCTAAAACCTCATCTTCCATAAAGGGTTGATAGAGTGCTTGTGCCCGTTCAATCAATCCAAGCCATTGTTTATAGTAATGCTCTACTTGTGTTTGTGGTGCATAATAAATTGGTAATCCTTCAACATGTGCAAGCTCCGTCGGCGGCCAAATATTTTGGCGTAATAATGCAATATCACTTTTTAAACTTTGTACAGCAATCGCATCTTGCATGACCTACTCCTGAAGTATTTATTATGCTTAGGCTATTTTGAGTATGCTATAGTTATCGCAATGAAACAAGCTTGTGAATAGGAAAGCTTATGTCTGAAAATAATGATTTTTTTGAAGAAACTGAACAAGTTGACTCAGATGAAAGTTTTTACGAACGTGCTGATGAGTTTATAGCACTTGCCAATCAATTCGCTGATGCTGATCATCAAGTCTCTCATCTCAGCGCAAATCCAGGCAGTGTCAGTGCCTCTTTTATGTACGCTAATGCTCGCTATAGTGTTTGGCATGCAGCTTGCTCTTATCAAAATGCACCAGACTTTAAAGCTGATCGACAAGTGATCCTAGACTATTACACCGAACAATTTAAATTGATGCTTGAAGACCATCTTGACGAGTATCAGGAAAATTTCGAAAGTTATTTTCCCCAATCTGATACGGATGAAGTAAAGCGTTTCGTTTGAACACTGGATTGCCTATAATAGCTCACCAATGAAATACCTAATGTGGAAAAACCATGTCTCAAAAAATCAACGCGACTGATATCACTGAAGAAGAAGCTTTAAATGCTGTTTTTTTTGAGCGTGCAGATGAGTTTATCAAACAAGCCAATGAATTCTGTCGCCCAGTCAAGGGAAAACAAGCAAAGCCTGAAGAGCTTCGTGGTCAAGTCAGTGCTGCGATGTTGTTTGCGACTGCTCGTTTTAACACCTGGGTTGCTGCCAATAATTTCAAAGATGGCAATGAAATGCGTGATGCAAAAGAACAAGTTATGTCTTATGTATTACAGCAATTTCAAATGATGCTTGAAGACAATTATGATGAATATTGTGAGCAATTTGAAAACTATCTACGTTTCCGAAAAGATGAAGATTTTCATACGCACAAACATGATCACGATGGACATGATCATCAGCATTGATGGTTTTAGTTGATCACTTGTTTCAGAAAAAATCATGACGCTAGCCTCTGTATATTAGAGGCTAAATCATTCTTCATGATAAAAGTAATACGTCAAAATCGCTAATCATCTATATTTCTAATGCAATATTTACGAACAAATAATATTCATGTTTTATAAAAATATTGTATGGTATGTGCATAATAAATAACAATTTGGACGTTATATGCATACACTTAATTTTCCACTCATTGATCCACATATTCATCAGTGGGATCCGTATAGCACGCCTCATGCAGCTGCTTTTGCTGTGAAGCTTTTAGGTCAGCGCCCTTTTCTGTTAGATAAAATGGTTCGTTTGGTTAAACCCAAAGATTTGATTGAGACTGTTGGGCTGACCGAGCATATTACACGCCCTTATTTGCCACAGGATTATAAAAATGATCTACAGCACTATGCCGTTGAACAGGTTGTTCATATCGAGGCAAGTTGGGCAAAACATAAAGGTAAAGGTGTAGTCGGTGAAACAGAATTTATTGAGTCCTTACCATTTAATGAAGATACAGTGAAACTGGGTGGTATTGTTGCTACCGCTGACCCTTGTGATAGCAATTTTAAGAAAATTTTAAAGCTACATCAAAAAGCATCTAAACGATTACGTGGTATACGGCGTATGGCTGCCTTTCATGAAGATAAAGGTGTGCATAATTGGACAGACACACCACACTTGTATACCCAAAAGAAATTTTTAAAAGGCTTTGAACAACTGGCTCAACATAACCTTAGCTTTGATGCATGGGTATATTCTCAGCAAATTGCAGATGTGATTGAACTTGCAAAAATTTTTCCTGAAACCTCCATCGTTTTAGATCATTTGGGAACACCAGCAGGATTATTTGGCAAGGTGGGTCAAAATACCGGATTGTCTAAAACCGCACGGGAAAACATCTTTTATCAATGGCAGGAAGATATTGCAGAATTATCTACTCTTCCAAATGTGTATACAAAAATGTCGGGGCTATTTATGCCTGTCCTCGGGCATCAATTTTATAAAAACAAACAATTGGCATCGAAACAGCAAATTATTGATCTTGTTGCCCCACTTATTCTGCATGCTTTAGAAAGTTTTGGGACATATCGAGTCATGTTTGCTTCCAACTTTCCAATGGATCGAGTGAATACCAGCCTCGTCAATATCATTGATGCTTTTAGTGATATTGTGATGCAATATGATGAAAATGCACTTGAAAAAGTCTTTCATCATAATGCTAAACAATTCTATCGTTTATGATTGAACAGGATTAAAGTGGTATTTCCAAATGCCACTTTAATCTCATCATTCACTCAAGCATCAAGTTTCAATCAAATTGTGCAAGAAAGGCTTGAATGGCATGTCGAGCAATTTCAGCATCTTCAAATGATTTTACTCCTGATATACCCACCGCACCCACTACATGATCTTGATATAAAATCGGTTCTCCGCCCTCGAGCATGCCTAAACCTGCATTCATGGATAAAAATCCGAATTGACCATTTTTGATCATGTTTTCATAAGCGCTAGAAGGTCTACGACTCAGTGCTGAGCATTTGGCTTTTTCTTGACAAAAATTTGCTGACATTGCCGATGCACCATCCATCCGCTTCATTGCCAATAAATTTCCTGTTTCATCGACAATAGCTATACTGACATTAAAGTGGTGTTCTACAGCGTATTGTTGTGCTTTGTCCAATAAAAATTCTGCATCAGATAGCGTTAAATAATGTTTAGTTTGCATCTTTTCGTCCATAATTATCGTATTTAAAATTAAAAAAAAGCCCATAGTACAAAGGCTATAGGCTTTTATTCTAAATGAAGCTTCACTAAAAATGACTGCTCATTCTGCTCATTTATTACCGCAATCTACATGAGGTAAAATTAAGTTATCGCTTCATTTCAGCAAAGGTTTCTTTGGCTGCTTGTAGGGTAAAAGCAATATCTTCATCACTATGTGCAGCAGAGATAAATCCAGCTTCAAATGCCGAAGGTGCAAGATTTACACCTCGGTTTAACATACCGTGGAAAAATTTACGGAATGCATCAATGTCACATTTCAAAATATGATCAAAACTGGTGATTTCAGTTTGATCTGTAAAGTAAATTCCAAATAATCCGCCTGCTTGTTGGGTAAAGAATGGAATCCCTGCTTCATCAGCAGCAGCTTGCAAGCCTTGCAGTAATTTATCTAGTTTTGCTGTTAAATCCGTATAGAAGTTGGCTTGGCGAAGTGTTTCAAACATTTTTACGCCCGCGCGCATTGCCAATGGATTACCCGACAAAGTACCTGCTTGATAAACACCACCTAAAGGTGCAATACATTCCATAATTTCACGTTTACCACCAAATGCACCTACAGGTAAACCAGCACCAATAATTTTACCCAAAGTGGTTAAGTCTGGTTTTACATTGTAATACGCCTGAGCACCACCAAGCGCAACACGGAAACCCGTCATGACTTCATCAATGATAAATACAGATTGATATTGATCACATTGTTCGCGGATAGTTTCTAAAAAGCCTTTTACGGGCTTAACCAGATTCATATTCCCTGCTACAGGTTCAACAATCACACCTGCGATTTCATGACCATACTTCGCAAAACACGCTTTAACTGCCTCAATATCGTTATATGGCAAAGTGACAGTATGCTTGGCAAAGTCAGCAGGTACTCCTTTTGAAGTTGGTTCACCCATGGTCAACATCCCCGAACCTGCTTTTACCAAAAGTGAGTCTGAATGTCCGTGATAGCAACCTTCGAATTTAACAATCATGTCACGTCCAGTATAGCCACGCGCTAATCGAATAGCGGTCATGGTCGCTTCTGTACCAGAATTGGTCATACGAACTAATTCAATGGATGGCATAATTTCACAAATTAAATCTGCAAGTGTAGTTTCATGGACAGTGGGTGCACCAAAACTTAAACCATCAACCGCTGCTTCTTGGACAGCTTGGATAATATCAGGGTGTGCATGCCCCAAAATCATCGGACCCCAAGAACCAACGTAATCTACATAACGCTTACCATCGACATCATACAAATAAGCCCCTTTGGCCTTTTCGATAAATATTGGCGTACCACCGACGCCATTAAACGCACGTACGGGAGAGTTCACGCCCCCCGGAATATGTTTACTGGCTTGTTTAAACAATTGTTCTTGCTTGGCAGATAACGTCATGAGATTACTCGACTAAAAAAACAAATTACAAAGATAAGCTTAGGCTTTGTGAGCAGTAAATAAATCTGCCCATTCTTGGGTACGTACAGTGACACCAGATAAAGTGCGTCCTAATATATCACTAATTACAGCACAAAGGTCGGCACCGGCTTCGATCACAGGTGCTGAATTTTCAACAGTCAAACCACCTATCGCACAGATTGGTACCTCAAATTTAGCTTTGGCTTGTTTTAAGGTATCAATACCGATATTTCCAGCTTCTGGTTTAGTATCTGTCGCGTAGATTGCCCCAAAAGCAACATAGTTTGCACCATCTGCAATTGCTTGTTCGGCAAGTTCGATCGAATTGTTACAACTTCGCCCTACGAGAACCCCTTTCGGTAAACGAGCTACCGCTTCAACGATTGAACCATCACCTTGACCTAAGTGTACACCCACACCATATTTTATCGCAGCGTCTAGATCGTCATTTATCACAAAAGGTACTTTGTATTGTGCGCACATGGATTTCATGTACTCAATTTCATAGTCCTGATCTTGTTTTGGCACTTTCTTACGGCGATATTGCAGAACAGCAACCTCATAGGTTGCCATTGCACCTTCTAATTTTGCTAATAAAAGTTCAATTGGATCATCATTGGTGATGAGATAAAGACCGCGCATGAGTTACTCGATTCATAATACACTTTTCAATTTGTACTTTAATGAATAATAAGATCAGAAGCTATACTGATGTTTTACAAGTGTTTATGTTTTTTGAAACAATTAACCGAATAAGCTGAATACAACAGCCTAAAATAACATTGCCATTTCTTTTTTAGTTTAGCTGGCTTGTGCTGGCTATTCTTCGATGAAATGCTCAGATCAATGTTATGTCACTGTTTCAGGTCAGTTTACACATCATAGATCTGAGTTTATTGTATGTTTAATCTACGCTAAAGTTTTTGAATCTAACAAAATCTATATTGGCACTCTTATGAAAGTAAGCTCAAGAAGTGACATGAATCAACTGTCAATTTTATCCAAACGGCGATCCTTCAAACTTAGATTGCCTCGTAAAATATCGGAGAGCATACGCCAATCTGAAATAAAGCTATATAAAGGTTGCTTAAAGCTGGCAGGCTTATTTTTTTCGAAAACGAAATGTCCCACCCAAGCACAGGCATAACCTGAAACTAATCCATATAGCACGTATTTGGCTTTACGTTGGCGAATTGCTTGAGTGAAGAAATAAATACCAATGCTACTTCCCGCTGCATGTAAACGGCGACTCATAATGTTGCGGTGTTCTGTTAGATAAAAACGATAAAACTCCGAATAGTTTTTAATTGGAAGTTCAAATTTAGGGTATTGCTCTAATTCCGATTTAGGCTCTACTTGGGCATTCATGTTCAATCATCCTGTTTTATTTTTAGTCAGCTTAGTTTATTTTATGCTGCATTAAAAGCCAAATTAAATATAGTGTGTTAATTGTGCATTCTTGTGGAAAGGATACGTTCCATCAGCATTTTACCAGCAATTTTGCGTTACAATGTCGAATTAAACATGAAGAAAAAGTTAAGTCTTCAATCAACACGATCATTTTTAGGATTTTCACATGCTTGAAGTTGAATTAAAGTTTCAAATTTCCGAAGCTCGTCGCAATGCAATACTCAAAGCAATAGACCCTAAAAAATCTGAGATCATTCACCTACAAGCAAAATACTACGATACCCCTGATCGTCAACTTTCTCAACAAGGCGCTGCACTTCGCCAACGTTTAGAAGGCACACGCTGGATACAGACTTTAAAAGCGGCAACCAAAAATCATTTAGAACGCTTTGAAGACAATATTGATTTAGGTGAACGATCAGAAACACCAAGTTTAGATCTCAAAATTTACGAAAATAAGCCTGAAGTACTCGCCATACTTAAAAATGCTTTAGGTGATAAAATCCAAGACTTACAATTACAGTTCGAAACTGATATTCAGCGCACCACCCGAGTAATCACTTTTGAAGATGCTGAAATTGAAATCAGTTTAGATATCGGTGAAGTCAGAACTGAAACAGCAAAGCAAGACATTCATGAAGTTGAATTTGAATTAAAAAGCGGTTCAATTCAATCACTTTTAGCTTTTAGCTTTGAATGGGTTAAAAAATACCAACTTTGGTTAGATGTCCGCAGTAAAGCTGAATTTGGAAACCTGTTGCTGCTTGGTCACAAAGTTAGTTCCGCAACACTTGCAAAAGAGCCTCATTTAAATAAGAAAGACACTGCTGATAAAAACTTACGTGGGCTGATTGCCAATCAACTACAACATTTACTACCTAATATTGCCGCAATTTCCGCACAAGTCGCTGAACCTGAACATATTCTTCAAGCTCAAACTGCCCTCCACCACCTCCATTTAACCTTATCATTATTTAAAGATTGGACAGACAGCAAAACAGAAAAATGGGCACACCAACTTTCCGCTTTTGAGAGTCATTTTAAAAATTTACAACATTTTGAACATATGCAACGCACGTTAGGGGCTTTACTACAAAATCCAAAAACGGCTGAGAGCCTAGATAAAGACATTTTATATGCCAATGAAAAGTTAATTAATCTCGTCAAATCTACTCAAAATGTTCAACACTACCTAGAATTATTAATGTTTAGTTTGGGGCAATCAGAAAAGTCCCAAGCACATGATTTGAAATGGTTTGCACAAAATACTCTGCAACATCAGTACAAACAGCTCCAAGAGAGTTTGAATGGTGCTGATCTTTCGGATCTTGAAAGTCTTGAAGCATTGGCACAGCATTTAAATGAACTGAAGTTTAGTTTTCCAATTTTAACCCAGATCTATGATGTTAAAAATTTGCAGAAATACGGTAAATCTTTGAACGATGCTCAACAAGCCTGTGAGCAATATCAAGTATTGGCATCCTCCTCTTCTTATTTACAACAAACTGACTTAGACGCAAGCGATTGGTTTGCTTTAGGATGGCTGACTGCCAAGCAAGAGGTATATGCTGAAAAATTACTCGAAGCCACGGAGCAGTTCTTAGTCAGTCGTAAATTCTTAAAATAATAACTGTAAAGAGATGATTTTTAAAATAAAAATCATCTCTTTACATATTTCAACCAAGAATAAAACACAGTATAAATCTTCAACTGAGCATTTGATTTGTAATCATTTTTTAAAAATTCTCAAAAATACGATTGATCAGATTAGAATCATTTTGATACTAGCGAAAATGAGAAGATTAAGATGTTTGAAATCGAATTAAAATTCCAGATTCCGCAAGAAAAGCAAGATGCTCTCATTAAAGCATTTCAAAGAAAAAATGATCGCAGCTTACATCTACAAGCAAAGTATTACGACACTCCATCTTTTATATTATCAGAACATTCTATTTCGCTTCGTCAACGGCTTGAAAATGATCAATGGGTGCAAACTCTGAAACTTCCAACGGAACAAAAGCTTAAACGTGCTGAGTTTGAACATGTTTTAGCAACAGATGAAACTGAGTTAGATCTTGAAGTTTATTTAAAAAATAAACAGATTGATAAAAGTATTCAAACATTATTAGAACAAAATAAAAGTTTGCTTGAAATTCAGTTTCAAACAGACATTGAAAGAAGATTAAGCGTTTTCCATTTTCAAAATAGTCAAATTGAAGTCAGTTATGACCAAGGACAAATTTTTACCCAAGACGATCGTTTAACTTTGCATGAACTTGAATTTGAACTTAAACAAGGCACAGTACAAGATCTGATTTCTTTTATATTGCCCCGTGTGAAACGCTATGGCTTGTGGTTGGATGTCAGAAGCAAAGCACAACAAGGTTTTCAATTGGCGCAAAGCATCCAAGACAATCCGGTAGAATTCCAAACATCTTTACAGCTAAATGCAAAAGACACAGCTGAAATAGTGTTAAAAAAGATGTTCAATAACTGCCTTAATCATTTGCTTCCCAACAGCACGGCGATTGCTTCGGGTAACTTTAACTCCAAGCATGTCCATCAGGCACGTGTCGCTATCCGCCGTTTACGTAGTGCAATTAAAATCTTTTCTGGTTGGTCTTTGCATATTGACCCAACCTGGCAAACGCAATTAACAGAATTGTTTAGACAGCTTGGTTCAACACGAGATTTAGATGTGATTCGTGAAGAACTCTTACCTCAGCTAGAAGCGGTAGGTGCTCCAAAATTTAAGTTGCCTGAATCAGAAACTACAGATAGACAGAAATTAACTAAACTATTTAGGTCATTTAATTTTAACTATTTAATTCTTTCATTGATTCAATTCATCGAACAAGATTCAACTGAAAAAACAAAAACCTCAGCACACAAATTAGCATTAAAGAAAATCAGTAAATTACATCAAAAAATTCAATTAGACGCTCAAAACTACTTAAACCTAGACATAGAAGCACGACACAAAACACGTAAAAATTTAAAGCGTTTGCGCTATAGCCTAGAATTTGTTTCATCCTTATGTGATAAAAAAGCTGTAAAAAAATACTTAAAATCAATAAAACCGGCTCAAGAGAGTTTAGGTCTATACAATGATTTTATTGTAGCAGAAGAGCTTTTAACAAAGCTGGTCAATACACAACCACAAGTTTGGTTTGCTTTGGGATGGATCGCATCAGAAAAACAACGTGTTTTACAGCAATCTCAGCAAGACTTACTCGACTTTGCTCAAATAAGTACATTGCAGTAAGGCACTCCCAGTAAAGCCAAATGCTCAATGAGTGATAGCATAAATTGAGAAATTCCTTTTTGACGAGTAATACCTTAAAAACTCTCATCATTTTTTACTCTATTGATAGTGTTTAAGTCTGCTCATAGAGCATGATTTCTTGGATAACAATTGCTTCATCACTACAGCTAAATTTAATATTCATCTGTCCAAAACGCATCCCATAAATTCTTTGCGCATCGTCTTGATAGGCTGGACGTGGATCCAATGCCAATACTGACTCAAGTTCAGCAATATATTGCTGATCAATTTTTGCTTGTTGTAATAAACCTGTTCTAGATTGACATGCATGTTCTGACCAACGTACTTGTTTAACAACAGGTCGATCTTGTGCATAACCGCTTTGCGCATCCAACACAGCGTCAGAATACTTGATATAAGGTTTGATATCTAAAATGGGTGTACCGTCTAATAAGTCACTTCCTGTCACATAAACACGCACAATATTACCCACTTTTTTGACCTGTTTAAGTTGAACAACCGACAATCCAACAGGTGCTGGACGATACATACTGCGTGTAGCAAATACTCCTATTTTCTTATTGCCACCTAATCGTGGCGGACGGACTTGGGGTCGAAATTTATCCAGTTGTTGCTGATTTTTATTGTCATGAAACTGCCAGATCAGCCATAAATGACTAAATTCTTCAATTCCTTCAAATGCCTCCATAACATTATAAGGGGCGAGCATTTCAATAAAAGATTCGACCTGAACCAAATTCGGTTGCCGAGGAATCCCAAATTTTTCCACATAAGGTGAACGCATAATACCAATAATTGGAAGACTCAACTCCGTCATAATCATTTTTTCTGATAAGCTCAATTAAATATATTCAGTTTATCGAGAATGATTTTAGATTAGAATAGCAAGCTGTTCTAATTTGATAATTTATTGAGACCTTTAATGGCTGCTTTCAACGTCGAAAAGATTACTCACGTACACCACTGGAATGACACTTTATTCAGTTTTAAGACCACACGTGATACTGCATTACGTTTTAAAAATGGTCAATTTGTGATGATTGGTCTTGAAGTCAATGGTAAGCCTTTAATGCGCGCATATTCGATTGCTAGCGCTAACTACGAAGAAGAATTAGAGTTTTTCTCAATCAAAGTACCTGATGGTCCTTTGACGTCTATTTTACAAAAAGTAAAAGTTGGCGATGAAATCTTGGTTTCGAAAAAACCGACTGGAACTTTAGTCCTTGACGATTTAAATCCAGGTAAGAATCTTTACCTTCTTTCTTCTGGGACTGGACTTGCACCATTCTTATCAACCATTCGTGACCCTGAAACTTACGAACGCTTTGAAAAAGTGATTGTTGTCCACGGAACACGTTTTATTTCTGAATTGGCATATCAAGATCTTATTCTCAATGAACTTCCAAACAATGAGTTCTTTGAAGAATTAGGCATCAAAGATAAATTGGTTTACTACCCAACAGTAACGCGTGAAGACTTTCATACACAAGGTCGTGTAACGACTGCAATTGAAACGGGCGCTTTATTTGAAAAAATCGGTTTACCACGTTTTAATCCAGAAACTGACCGTGCAATGTTATGCGGTAGCCCAGCATTTCTTGATGATGTTGTGGCACTATTGGATCAACATGGTCTTAAAGAATCACCAAAAATGGGTGTATTGGGCGACTACGTGATCGAACGTGCATTTGTTGAAAAATAAGTTTTAATCGTTAAAGATTAAAATGATAAACCGAGGTCAACGCCTCGGTTTTTTAATGATTAATGAATATAAATCAACACAGCCTGATTTCTGAGTGCCGCTTCTTGATAGAATTGTTTTAAGTCTTGAAAATACGGCAAAATATACTGTAACCCTTCCTCACTGTCTTCATCCCACATATTTGGATAAATATCAGCTTGGTCCAAGGCTTCAATATCATATTGCTTTGAAAACTGATGATCACTGACCTGCTCTACTGCGTTCGCAACTTGCTTCACTTGCTCCGCTGTTAAATATCTGGCTGGACCGATTCCTAGATCCTCACCAATCTCTTTACCACCGAAAAACACCATTGCTAAAGGACCTTGTCCTCCATAAGCGTCACCATTTAAGATAAAATGAATGGCATGCCATGTCTTATCCAAATCCAAAGTTTGTGATTGTTGATCTTTTTGATCACCATAAACATAAGCTTCAAGTAAATTTGGTGACTGAATAAAATCTTCTAATTGTTGCGTTGAAATACTCAATAAATTGCCGATCATTGACATTGTTTTCACTCTTTTTTCATTATTCTTCGAATTTATAAATCAAAAAGCCATATATGTATAGGGTCTGTGAACAGACCCTATACTTTACTCAAACTAATTTTTAATTTAGGCGATCAATTTATACCTTTCTGAGCTTGCCCATATTGATCAGCCATGACTTCAACCAATTGCTCTGGTTTAATATATTTTTTAATCGCAGCATCAACATCAGCCTTAGTCAGCTTGGCAAATTGTTGATCACGTAAACCACGACTATCCATTTTTTTATTGCGTTCAAGTTGGCTGTTAAGCATACGATGAATGATCCGCTCATCTTCCAATGAGGTTACACGCTGCTTCATAATATTGGCTTTTGCCGCTTCCAACTCTTGACTGGTCACGCCAGTAGTGAGTAAATCCTGCAATACCTTACGAACCACTTGTGATACTTCAGCAGATTTTCCTGCGGTGTAATTGGCTTCGATCGATAAAGCTCCAGCATCATTGAAAGAATCTAAGTTAAGTTGACTGCCAAAACCGTAAACCAAGGCATTCTTCTCACGCAATTCCTGTCCTAAACGAGAAGATAACTGGGAATCGCCAAGAATATAACTAAACACAATTAATGCGGCTGCATCTTTATTGTCTACACCTACAGGTAAAGTCTGTAATGCCTGATAACTACCAAATTCACGTTGTTCTGACAGTGCATGCACTTTTTGTGCTTTGTAAGTATTAAATTCAGTCGATAAGCGTTGGTATGGTTGTTTACCCGTCCAATTTCCAAACTGTTGATTAAGTAACTTTTGCATAGCTTTGGCATCATATTGTCCTGTCACAGAAATGAAGCCGTGATCCATTGCAAAATACTTTTTATACAGGTCAATCACCTGTTGATTGGTCGCTGCCTGAATCTGCTGTTTTGCCAATTCAGGTTCAAAATGATAACGCAAATCTCCTGGTTGATAGGTTTCCAATAGACGCGCTATTGTTAAAGAGGAAACCGTTTCTGGCTCAGTATAGGGACGGTCTAAACTCGAAAGACTCTGTAATTTAATCAGATCAAATTGTGATTGTTCAAATTTAGGATTTTGCATTACAGAAACGATATATTTGAAGAAATCTTCAAATTTTTCTTTTTTCGCTGAAATTTGAATGGTTATCCCATTATCGATGGCCGCTGCAGTTGCATCACCGCCTGCCTCAATGGTTTTATCTGCAATATTCTGTAAGCTATATTGCTCGGATGCGCGCAACAATAAATAAGCCATAAAATCTAAAATTTGCGATTTATTTTTTAAAGCCTCTGCTGTACCAAAATTCACCTCAATGGTCGCATAGGTTTTATCATCACGTGTCGAGGTTGGGAACAAGGCATATTGCATTCCATTCTTCAATGTTCCGCGTTGAATCTTTTTCTCTGTCGCCTCTAAGTACTGTTTTGACTGTTGAACGTACTGAGCAACTTCAGCTTGGTAAACACTGACATCTTTCAATGGTTCAACTGCTGCTGCCTGCTGATCAAGTGTTTTCGGTTTTTCAGTTGCTTGTTTTTGTTCTAAAGCTTTTTTCTGATCTTCTGGTGTAGGTTGAATATCACCATGGAAACGATGTTGTTGGGTTAAGAACGACTTTAAAGTTGAATTGGTTTCATTCACTGTCAAATTTTGAATACGTTGTTGATCTTTAAAATATTGCGCCCAATCACCATGAGAAGTCACCACATAGTCACTTAACATGCCTCCTACAGCAGTTGCACTGCTCATTAGGTTATCGTGTGCATTCTGAATTAAGTTTTTAACGCGTTTTAATTCGACATCATTAAAGCTTGGGTTCTGCTCCACACCAGAAATCAAGGATTGATCAATTTTCTTAGCGTCATGATTCGGTGCATAAATTGCCCCCATAAACACCAAATTAAAATCATCATCTAACCATGTTGTTGACTGAACGTTGGTCGCTATACCTGTTTCCACCATACTTGAGTAGAGATGACCGCTCGGTTGCAAAGTATAGAGATAAGGAGCAAGTGCGAGTGCTGGTTGAATTTTCTCATTCTTACCATTCATATAAATATTAAATTTGGCAAGATCGCTGCCTTTTTTCACAGTGAAATCACGATTTTTAATTTTTGCAGAATCTAATAATGGCACTTGAGCTTGTTGCGGGGTTTGACGTGCAGAAATCGGGCTGAAATTTTTATCAATCGCTTTTAAAACTTCTACCTTATCAAATTTACCTGAAATCACCATGACCGCATTATTCGGTGCATACCAATCTTTATAGAATTTATTTAATTCACTCATTTTAATCGATTGCAGTTCAGATAAGTCACCAATAGGTAAACGTCCTAAAGATTGATTACCATAAGCTGCTTTCCACATCTGATCCATTAATACAGCAAAAGGCTGATCCATGCGCACTTCACGTTCACGCATGACAATATTAATTTCAGATGGAACAAATTTTTCTTGGAGTACCAATTTATCCATACGCTGTGATTCTAAGTAGATCACTTCATTTAAGATATTTTGGTCTGGGCGAACAATATTGGTATATTTGGTTGAGTAATAATCTGTGCTGGCATTGGTCATCAACGTGTATTGATCTAAACGGCGTTGAAACTCTTCACCTTTCACATCTTGCGTGCCTTTAAAAGCCAAATGCTCAAGTAAATGAGCCAAACCACCTTTACCCTGTGGATCATTTAAAGAACCCGTTAAATATACGGTGTTCATAAACACTTTATTTTCTTTGTCGTTTGGCGCAAGTAAAACCCGAAAGCCATTCTCTAGCTTATATTCTTCAATATTATGATCAGATTTAACCAGAACAGTTTGAGCCAATGTCGACGCACTGAAACCAAGAATACAGAGAGAGAATGTGAGTTTTTTCAACCGCATAAGCATAAAAGAATCCAGAATTTTTTAAATTTTAAACATTTATAAGTGAGACATCTTAAAAAATTCTGAACATAATTTATAGTTAAGTTTTGAAAAAATAGCCGTTTATTTCAACGGCTTTTGTAAGCATTTCTGAATAAATATAGTCAAACCGCCTGATTATTCATACAAGTGATTTGGATGATTCATTTATTTTGTACTTTTGAATCATAAACAGTTTTGCTATCACGAGGCGACATGGATGTCGCCATGTTGAGCGGGGGTATTAGGATGTACCCCTCGCTCAACGGAAGATTTTTGTTACTTTTCATCTCTGAAAAGTAAAGTATCGCCTACGCAAAACAATTTAAACTCTAGAGCTAAAGCGTGGCAGTGCAAGCTTTATATCATCAAACAATATATTGATCGCTTTAATTTTATTGATCAAGAGAAATGATATTCAATTGGATGAATTTTTCAACAGATTGACTATACAATTCAGTCTATTTAAATCACGATCTCAGCTTGCATGTAAAGCTGGGCATAACCAGAAATTTCAATACGATTATCTGCTTGAAGAGTGCAAAATAATGTTCCACCACGCTCAGAAGCCTGATAACCAATTAACTGATTTTTTGCTAATTTTTCAGCCCATAATGGCGCTAAACCCGTATGCATAGACCCTGTCACAGGATCTTCATTGATTCCTTTGTGTGGAGCGAAATAGCGAGCAACATAATCATATTGATCAGAAGCGGCAGTGATGGTCACATCAAAACCACCCGAACTTGCGGTCAATGCTGTACTCACACTGTATTCCTCTGCAATACGTGTAATGTTGACCAAATTTGCTTGAGCATCAATCACATCTTGTGCCGAATCACAGACCAAAATATAAGCCTGAGCATTTAAATAAACTTCTTTAAAAGGCTTATCAATCACATGATTCAGTAATTCAGGATATTCCGTAACTTTTTGCGGTCTGCGTATTGGAAAGTTCATTTGAATCTTACCATCATCGGCTTGTTGAATGGTAAAAATACCTAAGTCTTTCACATGAAAACGAATTGTTTTGGCTGACGTATAGTCTTTAAATAAAACAAATGCTGATGCTAATGTTGCATGTCCACAAAAGTCCACTTCAACTTTTGGCGTAAACCAACGAATCTGATAATTTTCATCGTCGATTCTTTTTACAAATGCCGTTTCTGCCAAATTATTTTCTAAGGCAATATTCTGCATCAAGGCATGATCAAGCCATTCGTCTAAAACTAAAACTGCCGCAGGATTTCCTTTAAATAATTGTTGTGTAAAAGCATCAACTTGGTACATTTTCATCACAGAGACTCCTTATTTTCACACATTCTAAGTCAAGCAAAAAAATGATTACAGATACAATCTAAGCATAAAAATGGGTACAGAATATAGATATTTAATTCATGAAACTTTTCATTCACAAAACGAGCATTTTCATTATAGTATTTCAGGTGAATAATTTTTTTATCCCAATAAATAGGCAATAATAATGAAGAATAATCAAATGAAGAATCCCCAAACAATGTGTAAAAGCATCGTAATCACCTGTTGCTTACTCTTTTCTCCTTGGGCAAGTGCATCCAATACCACTTGGATTGCAGGAACAACACATAAAGGAAAAGTTACCGTTCCTATCGAAAACGGTCCAAATGTGGTTTGGAAATGTGATGGTTCTGTTTGTCGAATGACTGGTCCATGGGGCAATCAACTATCGCTTGACTCATGTCAAAGCTTGGTCTCCCGTATTGGAAAAATTAATTTTTACAAAAATAGTGCGGGTAAAATTTGGACAAAAAAATCTAAAGAATTGGCAGAATGTAATAAAGCATCGCGATAGCGTACTCTAAAATTAACACCATAAATTTACAAGAGACGATGACTCCATATTCTTTATCACTTCTTTCTAAGCATCAATGCATTAAATTGGAGTTATATTTTATGTGTATATCCCTCTTCAGTATAGGCAATTGATCGAATCCATTGAGTGTATTGAGAAATTTAAACTTTCATATATGGGATAAATGTATGAAGCAATCTCGTTATTTAGATGAGTTAAACATACTTTTGAATCAATCAAAATTCGAACAAGTCGAAGTGTATCTAAAAGCACACTCAAATTTACCTGGACCTCGCGCAAATTTAGAACTGAGCTATAGCTTTGCCAGATGCTTTGCAAATATTTCAATATCTCAAAGCTTATGGGAATTTTTAGAGCAGTTATTAAATACATCAACTGACGGTAATTCGCGCGAAACAATTTTACCTTTCAGTGCTTTACTCGGATTATCTCAGAGTTATTTTTCTCAAGACACAACTCATCAAAAAATCATTTTAAATCAAAATCAAACCATGATGAATGATTCACGTTGGAGACTTCGAGAAGCCGCAGCAATGGCGTGCCAAATTATTGGGGAGCAAGATTTTTCAACTATCAAAAAATGGTTCGAACAGATATATCCTGATTCTAGTCTGCTAGAAAAAAGAGGAATTTTAGTCACTCTTGCTCACCCTCCTCTCTTAACAACCGCAGCTAACACTGTATATTGTTTAAATCTATGTGAACAAATCTTTAACGATATTTTTCCGTCTGATCATCAAACAATAGATCAATCAGAAGCCTTTAAAACATTGAAGAAAAGTTTGGAATACGTACTCAGTGTATTTGTTGCTGCAGATCCTTTACTCGGCTTTGATTTGCTTGCAAAGCTTGCTGAGAGAAAGCATCAGCAGATCAATAAAATTCTTAAAGCAAATTTATCAAAAAGTCGATTAACTAAAAAATATATGCTTAAAATCAATAAAATATATGAAATGATGGATCAATAAATAAAAAAACACCTAAATAAAATTTAGGTGTTTTTAAAACTCAGACAATCGAGAAAAAATGATCAGCTATGTTGCAAATCTTCTTGCTCATCTGAAAGTAAAATAGATTGGTCTGTCTGCCCCATCAATTGACTGGTTACCACACCAGCAGTCATTGAGCCATCGACATTTAAAGCCGTACGTCCCATATCAATCAAAGGTTCAATTGAGATTAACAACGCCACTAAAGTGACGGGTAGCCCCATAATGGGTAATACAATCAGCGCTGCAAAAGTTGCACCACCACCGACACCTGCAACACCAATTGAACTGAGTGTTACCACGCAGACCAAAGTCAAAATCCAAACAGGATCAAGTGGGTTAATCCCGACAGTCGGTGCAACCATGACCGCAAGCATTGCTGGATATAAACCTGCACAGCCATTTTGACCGATGGTCGTACCAAACGATGCTGAAAAACTGGCAATTGACTCAGGTATCCCTAAACGGCGTGTTTGTGCTTCAATATTTAAAGGAATACTGGCTGCACTTGAACGACTGGTAAAAGCAAAAGTCAGTACAGGTAAAACCTTTTTAAAGAAACGAATCGGGTTAACACCAGTGAATAATAAAATCAGTGCATGTACCCCAAACATGATGGCTAAGCCCAGATAAGAAGCAACAAGGAAACCACCTAGATTGACGATATCCGCTGCATTCGAGCTTGCCACCACTTTTGTAATTAATGCAAATACACCATAAGGCGTAAGCGTCATGACCAAGCGAACCAGTTTCATGACCCAAGCTTGTAAAGTATCAATTGCACTGACAATACGTTGCCCTTTTTCAGCATCATCTCTAATGAGATTTAAACCAGCCAAGCCCAATAAGGTTGCAAAAATAACCACACTAATAATTGAAGTTGGGTGAGCTCCCGTCAATTCTGCAAATGGATTGGTCGGCAAAAATGATAAAATGAAATCTGGCACATTTAAGTCAGTGACTTTACCAATATAATCCGTTTGAATTGCTTCAAGTCGCGCTGTTTCTTGTGTACCTTGTACTAAACCTGCCGCACTTAAACCAAAAAGATTGGTGACAAAAACACCAACCAATGCTGCAATAAATGTAGTAATCAACAATGTACCAATGCTGATAAGACTAATTTTACCCAGTGATGAAGCGTTATGTAGTTTGATCACAGCACTCAATATTGAAACTAGAACCAATGGCATTACGACCATCTGCAACAGTTTCACATAACCATTACCAACAATGTTAAACCATTGAATAGATTCAGTTAAAATTGCTGAATTTGTACCATAAACCCAATGTAATCCAAGCCCAAATACAACACCCAAACACAAACCTGCAAACACTTTTTTAGCCAGACTCCAATCGGTCTTTCTGGTTTGCATTAACAGTATGATTAAGGCAATGAATATGACAATATTCAAAATGAGCGTATAGTTCATTCGAGTTCCAATAGTTTTGATCGTTTTATTATAAACTTATTGTGAAATATCCAATAGCCTTTAGCACTTTTAGCGATTTAACTGATATTTTTTTGTTGCTCATAATCAACAATAAAAACATCATCTTATTTGCTTCATATGAATTTCATATAAGCATGTGCAAATAATGAATAAGCCCTCAATATAGGTTGTAATATGAATCAACATCTCCAAGCTGTTGAGCTTTCAAAAGCATATCGTCTATTAAATCATGGTCCAACCGTACTGGTGTCTGCGCAGTATGAACATGAGCAGAATGTCATGGCTGCTGCATGGGCATGTGCATTGGAGCTCGTACCTGCAAAAGTAACTGTTGTTTTAGACAAAAGCACAAAAACACGATTATTAATTGAAAAATCAGGTTATTTCATTTTACAAGTTCCCACCTTAAAGCAACTTAAACTGGTGCAACAACTGGGTTCAATCAGTCAATTCAACGATCCAGAAAAACTGTCACATTGTGAGACCCCCTTATTCAAGTTTGAAGGTTTTGATCTGCCTGCAGTGGAAGGCTGTGCGGCTTGGCTGATCTGTGAATTGATCCCAGAACCACACAATCAGCAGGAACATGATTTATTTATTGGCAAGGTAATCGCGGCTTATGCAGACGACCGAGTTTTCCGCAATGGGCACTGGTATTACCATGAAGTAGATGCCGAGTGGAAAAGTTTGCATCATGTTGCAGGTGGGCATTATTACACCATTGGTGACCCTGTCGATGCCAACCTCATTCAACCCTAATTTTTATTGTAACCAGAGTTCGAGTATTAAAGGCATTCAGTTGGGCTCAGTATTGTCTTTTTTACCAATTGATGGATTATTCTTAAACTAAATATTGATTATTTATTGTCATTTTTTTCAATTCGCCTTATGGTGAATTGAGTGAAAAATGGATGATATGTAAGTGAACAGGACTGTTTCAAATAAACTTCAATTGAGTGTCTTTCTTTGTCTAAGTACCTGTTTAGCGATTGGTATATTGCGATTTTCCTATACCGCATTATTGCCCACTACCCGACTCGCCTACCACTGGGATAGTAGTTTTGCCAGTATATTGGGGAGTGCTAATTTACTCGGTTATCTCATCGGTGCCTTTTGGTCGATGAAACTCCCACACACAGCCAATATGCCTCGTTATCTTGTACTTGCATCCTGTGCAGGTGCAATCAGCTTACTCAGTTGTGCATTTTCAGGTTTTTCTGAACTATGGTATGTATTCTGGCGAATCATCTCAGGCATTAGTGGTGGCTTAATCATGATTCTTGCACCCAGTATTGTGGCGCATTGTTGTCGAGCTGATGAACGCTTGAGTATCAATTTTATTGGTTTTAGTGGTATTGGGATTGGTGTACTTTCAGCTACGTTGTTTTTACCCTATCTAGATCAAATCAGCACCCAATCAGCTTGGATGATTTTGTTTGGGTTTTCAGCAATGATTTTCCTAATAAATGCTTATCTTTTACACGGGTTTAAAGATTATTTACACCAAACAAGTACCCATAACAATTCTATCAGCTCGATGGATGGTATTTATCTGAGTGTGTTAATCGTATATGCATGTAGTGCTTTTGCTTATGTGCCACACTCATTATTTTGGATTGATTATCTAAAAAACACTTTACACCTCAACCTCTACCTGATTAATTTCAACTGGATTCTTTATGGTTCAGGCAGTGCTTTGGGTGCAATCAGTGCTTACTTACTCGCACGAAAATTTGGAAATTTTACTGCCTTAAAAATATTATATAGTATCTATGTCGTTGCAATTTTGGTCGCAGTCTTTTCTATCCATCCAATCTTTACTTATATTTCCTCATTTTTTACAGGGCTTCTCAATCCAGCTGTGGTGTTCTTAACCTCCTATACGATTCTCAATCTTTATCATACAGCCTATAAAAATTTATGGAGTATCGCAACGCTAGGATTTGCCATTACTCAACTGATTGGTGGTTTATGTTTTAGCGCATTGCAACACTGGGGTGTTTCATATCATCAACAGTTTGTACTCGCTTCAGTGGTGTTGTTGTTTGGTACACTGCAATTTTTTATCTGTACCCGAATGAAGTTTAAATCGCAGGCATAAAATACGATTTTGTTAGAAGGATGATGACTTAATATTGAACGAATCATCCTACGTTTAAGCCATTCGCTGTGCATGCAAAACCAAAGCTATCCATATTTTACCGTTTGGCATACAAATTGCTCATCTAAACCATTGATGAAAAATTCATGAATGGGTTTCATATGAGCGCTGAAATTAACAAAATCAAACCTGAAGATGAAGTTCTAAGTTTAGGAAAAAACCTGACTTTTGGTCTCCAACATGTTCTCACCATGTATGGCGGTTTAATCGCTGCCCCATTGGTAGTAGGGACAGCCATCGGTTTAAATGCAGCCGAAATTGCACTATTAATTACTGCCTCGATTCTTGTTGGTGGTTTAGCTACTTTGTTACAAACATTAGGAGTGAAATGGTTTGGTGCAAAACTGCCCATAGTACAGGGCACTTCATTTGCTGCCGTGGCAAGTATGATTGCGATTGGTACTACAGGCGGTAATATTCAAACAATTTTTGGTGCAGTCATTGTCAGTTCTATTTTTGGTATGTTGATTGCACCATTTTTCTCAAAAATTGTGCGTTTCTTTCCACCGATTGTCACAGGTTCCATCATTACAATTATCGGAATTTCACTGTTACCCGTTGCCATTCGTTGGATTATGGGAGGAAATCCCAAAGCACCCTCATGGGGTTCATTAGAAAATATTGGAATTGCAGCATTCACACTCACGATCCTGCTTTTGGTCAGTCGTTTTGGTACAGCAACCATGGCACGTCTGGCAGTATTGATTGCGATTATCGTCGGTGCGATATTTACCATCTTTTTAGGCGTTGCCGACTTTTCCAAAGTAACTCAAGGTGAGCTGTTTGCTTTGCCACATTTGTTCGCCTTTGGTCTTCCTACTTTTGAAATGTCTGCCATCTTCACCATGTGTATTGTCAGTATTGTGATCCTGACTGAAACCACCGCCAGTCTATTGGCGATTGGTGAAATTGTAGATACAAAAATGGACAGTCCCCGTCTCGCAAATGGTTTAAGAGCCGATATGCTTTCTTCAGCGATTGCCCCACTATTCGGTTCATTTATGCAATGTGCCTTTGTACAAAATGTTGGCTTGGTTGCTATCTCAGGTGTGAAAAGTCGTTTTGTGGTTGCAACAGGTGGAGCAATTTTAGTGGTTTTAGGTTTATTGCCTATTTTTGGTCGTATTGTCGCAGCAATTCCAATGCCTGTTCTGGGTGGAGCGGGTATCGTTTTATTTGGTAGTGTTGCTGCAAGCGGGATTCGTACACTTTCTAAAGTCGATTATCAAATCCAGTCCAATTTAATCATTGTAGCAGTTTCAATTTGTGCGGGTTTAATTCCGTTGATTAGCCCAGAGTTTTTCAATGCATTCCCCAAAGTATTACAAACCTTATTTCACTCGGGGATTACCACGACCTGTATCGCAGCAGTCATGCTAAATATCTTCTTTAATCATCTGTCCTTTGGTAAAAGGTCGGTGAAAGCTCCAGTAAAGTCTGTACAAACTGTGACACATTAATTTATAAAAACAGAGCTTCTATTGAAGCTCTGTTTTTATATCAATAACTACATTTAATCATTAAAAGATTATTTTGTGATTGGCATATGCTTTTTAATAAAGGCAACCAATTCAGCGTTCTTTGCAACAATTGCTCCTGTATGATTTTGGTCATCTACCAGCAAGAACGTCACATCTGTACCCATATTTTTTAAGTCTTGCTGTAATTTTTCAGTCACTTGATAAGGTACTGCCATATCTAATTTACCCTGAATAATCATCACAGGTGTATTAATTTTCTTGGTTGCAGGCTGATTGTCTACTAAGAATTTTTTTACTGTTGAATTTTCTTGGAAGTTATCAATAAGCCCTGGATAGTCTAAAACAGTTTTACCGCTATTCGTGTTCAAATATTCACGAATATCTGTAATAAATTTACCCTTCAAATCTTCAAGACATGAACCATTTTCACCCGTTGTGCCCTCTGCCAATTCTACAATCAACTTAGAACGATCCTTGAAAACTTCTCGATAATTAAATCGAGGTTCATAGGCAGTGACACCTACTGTGGTATAAGCGGCATAGGCTAATAATTCAGCATAGACATCAATTGCTGTCTCAACTTTACCAGCGAGAAGAAGGTTCCGAATCGCTTGTGGTGCTACCTCAGAAATAATATAGCCTAAACTTGAAGCAGGTGCACCTGCTACTGCGCCTCTATAATTGGTATCACTATTGGAAAGTTCTGCTGTTCCTAAAGAAGCATGACCACCTTGAGACTGCCCCACGGACATCCATTGACCATTGATCTGACTACCATAATGATCTTTATAGGCTTTGACCGCATAAATCGCTGAATTTGCTTCACTCTTCAGATTTAAATACGGATGCATACCTGGTGTTCCTAAGCCCTCATAGTCAGGTGCAACCACCACATAGCCTTCTTTTAATAAACTTTGTGCCATAGCTTTAAAACCTGTTTTAAAGCCATTCCTACTTGGCGCACAGCTATCACCTACACCTACCGTCCCATGTTCCCAAACCACGACTTTCCAACCTTCCGCGGGTCTTGTTGTTTTAGGCACAAAAACCATGGCTGTGGCTTTTTTAGTTTCCCCTAAAACATTCGGCATATTATAGGTCATGACTTTGACTGAGGATGCTTCACTCATACTGTCTAAATAATATGAACTTTCAGATATATAACTTTTATTACTATTCCAATTATCCCAGTTGTCATCATCATTACATGCGCTTAAAAATAATGCTGAACCACAAGTAATAGCCAATAGTGTCCGTTTAAATAATACTTTCATTACCCTTTCCTCAAATTTTTCTTTTTTGAACAGCTCCGTGTTCCCCTCTAATTAAACATAAAAAAAAGCATCTTGCTAGAATGCTTTTAACCAAAGAGTAAAATAATATAGAAATACAAATAATTAATTTTAATTTATGTGATTTATCACACTTTAAATCAAACTCAATCAGCTTTAACCAAATCAAATGAGTGCAATAAAAATACCTGCAAAAATAATCAGTCCAACCCAACGATTGTGCCTAAATGCCCAGAAACATCTTTGTGGATCACGATCTTTGGTTTTACTCCACTGATAAATAAAGTCCCCTGAAACCAATAACAATGCAATCAGTCCTATTGGGATCAGAATATTTTCCAAATACAGCGCTGCACCAATCAATACCACACTGCTCAACTGCAATAATGAAATAATTTCTATATCATAGCGACCAAACAGGATAGCTGTAGATTTCACCCCAATTTTTAAATCATATTCTCGATCTGTAATGGCATATTGCGTATCATAGGCCACGGTCCAAGCGAGATTGCCAAAATAAAGTAACCAGCATGTCCAACCTAAAGGTTTGCCCATTGCAGTAAAAGACATGGGAATTCCCCATGAAAATGCCATTCCCAACACCACTTGGGGTAAATGGGTATAACGCTTCATGAATGGATAAATAAATGCCAGAAGCAAACCTGCTAACGCACAATAAAATGTTGCAATCGGTAAAAAAAATAAAGTGCAGGCGCTTGCAGCCACCAACCCGATAAAAACCCAAACTGCTTCTTTTGCCGAAATTACACCCGTTGCAAGAGGACGGTTTTTAGTGCGTTCAACGTGGGCATCGACTTTACGATCTGCAAAGTCATTGATTGCACAACCTGCCGCACGCATAAAAATTGTCCCTAAGACCATCGCAATCAAAGTAACAATATCCGGGATTCCTTCCGCAGCAATCCATAATGCCCACATGGTTGGCCAAAATACCAACTCTGTTCCGATAGGTTTATCAAAACGACATAGATAATAATATGCTTCTAACCGTTGTTTCCATGTGGTTTGTTGCGCTATTGCCATGACAGTCCTTCAGTACACTATTTTGAAATATGCTGTTGTTGTAAAAATTGTTCAAAAGCAGGTAAAAAAGTTTCTTGAACTATAAATTTACAACCATGCCAAGTATAACAACTTTGGCGTGTCCAACCTTCTGCTAATTTTAAAACACGTCTTTCACATAAAGGATTGGTTCTTTGGAACAAAAACTTTCCAATTGGTTTGGTTCGGATGTGTTTAAACAAACGTGCTTTGCTGTGAATACTTAAAATAGGAAAAATACTTTTTGCTTTAACCCAAGGTTGTGCATCACAACCAAATAAGTAACTTTCTCGCACCCATGAGGTATGTTGGTGAGGCATTGACATCCATTGACTGTCTAACAATGTCATTCTTTGATAGTGCTCTTGGATGGGCTGGACTTTAAAAATACCACCTGCCGCATCTGTCAATTGCTGGGTCAGGGAACCCTGTGCAAACAACCATGTTTTTAATTCAGGAGGAAATTTATGATCCCGTATTGCGCATGATTGTTTCAATGTTCACCCCTTCCATATTTTGGATGCCTCAGTTTAACTGAAATTTTTAACTTTGTTTGAGCTGATCTTTAAAATGTTCAGAATTAGTTGAAAAATCAATCAAAATTAAATCCACTCGAAAAGAACTTAATTTTCAATAAATCTCTTGATCAGTGATAAAGCATCACAAACATTGGGCTTTTTTAGTACGACTTAACTATTTTCGTTTTGATTTACCTTGATTTCTGCTACATTTTATAAATTAAAATCAATTGTAATGATTTCAGGACAAGCATAAATGAATATAAAAACTGCGCTAAAATTTAGCTTACTGTGTCTTCCCTCGACTTATAGCTTTGCACTCAACTTATCCAGTTCTCCAATCCAACAAGTTACTCTATACCCAACATTGGCAAAAATCGAACGAACCATTCCTGTGCAGGCTGGGGAACAGTTGGTGAGCTTGAGTGGACTGGCTGCCAATTTCAATATCGACCAACTGCAATATCAAAGTAGTAATATCGAAGTGAATGCAGTTTCTCACACTGACAGTGCATTAGATAAGCCTGCTGGCAATGAATCTTCACAGTTACGCGACCATATCGACGCGATTAAAAAGAAAATTTCAGAACAAAATTCAATTATTCAAGCTGCTGAGCTTCAGAATAAATTCTTGGGCAATGTGACCGAAGGTTCTGCACCTAAAGTTCGTAAGCAAGCTTATGAAGCGTTTATCGCCATTGATCAAGCCAAGATCGAAAAAGAAAAGCTTGAGCAACGTTTAGATGAGTTGGAACAAGATTTAAGCGCCATTGGTGACAGTGAATTTAATCAAAGAACCCTTAAATTTTATGTCAATGCACCACAACGGGGTGAAATTAAAATCAGTTATATGGTGCCTTATGCACGTTGGCAACCAATTTATAAAGCTGAATTGGATACCCAGACAAAGCAAATTAAGCTCACACGTATGGCAATGATTGCTCAAAAAACAGGTGAAGACTGGAATAATGTGAAGCTGGCACTGTCTACGGCAACACCGCAAAACTATGTTCAACAAGTCCAACCACAACAATGGTGGGTAAATTATTTTGAGCCAGAACCTGTTGTACGCCCTATTTATGCTATTGCTCCTGCACCAATGGCTGAAATGAGCTATGACCGAAAAGAAAAAAGTGCCAAAAAAGCGCCCCAGTTTCCACAATTCCAAGCAGCCGATCTAAACTTTAGTACTGAATTTCGATCAGAAACCAAAGCCTCTATTCCAAGTAGCCAACAGCAAATATTCTTACCTTTAAGCACAGAACAATATGCAGCAAAGCTTTCCGTATGGGCAATCCCTAAAAATAGTACCCAGGCAACGATTAATGCTGAGATTGCAAAACTGGATCAGAATTGGCCTTCAGGTACAGTGAAACTCTATCGTGACGGCGACTATATCGGGCAAAGAGCTTGGAACAACAGTGTAGATGAAAACTTACAAATGAGTTTTGGAACCGATGATCAAATCCAAATCAAAGTCACTGACTTGTCAGACAAGAAAAACCCTGTCAAAGGGACACAGTCAGAAACTACACAGAAACAGCAATATTCTGTGCAAAACTTACATAACTATCCAATTCAAGTCACTATTTTTGAATCTGAGCCACAAAGTCAAAATGGAAAACTGACCACCCACTCAACTTATAGCATTCCCCCAACGGCGACCCAATGGAATGGACAACCGAATATCAACTTATGGCAAGTGGATTTAAATCCAAAGCAAATTTATAAGTTGGATGTACAACACCAGTTTAAATATCCAAGTAAAGGTAGAACCTCTGGTTTTTAATATTCTCTTCTCTACCATAAACAATGAAGCCCAGTCATCACTGGGCTTTGATTTGCAACATGCTCATTCAGCAAAGACTAAAGATAGTCACCCTCACGTTCAGGCTGATACAATACTTTTTCAATTTTAACTTTCATTAAGTGTCCATCGGGTTGCGGCCACTCGATTTCTTGCCCTTCAGCCAAACCTAAAATAGCGGCGCCAACAGGAGCAATGACATTGACCTGCCCTTTATCACCACGGAAATCATGTGGATAAACCAGTGTAATTTCAGTTGCTTCTGTTGATGGTGCAATCGTGATCAGCACCTTTGCATTCATGGTCACAACATTTGCTGGAATGGCATCAGGTGCAACCACTTCTGCACGTGCCAATTCTTCTTCTAAATGTTGCATGGTGATCGTCAACTTTGACTGATGTTCTAACATCGTTTCCAAACGATGCAAATCCTGTTCTGAAATAATAATATTGGGTTTAGTCATGTACCGAATTCCTTTGCACTATTGCATTACCACAAGCGTATTGATAAAGCCGATCTTACAGTTATACATCAATTCACTTGCCAACTAAATTGACAAAGCAAGATATAAACTGAAATCCATAGCTTTTCATCACCGATTTCTTTTATAACAGATATTTAATCGTATATTTCTGCTTTTTATTCAACTATAAAAAAAGCCCCCTTGAGAGGGGGCTTTCTCAAGTCAATGCTTATTTTGCATAAACTGGGAATTTAGCACATACCGCTTCAACTTTAGCTTGTACTGCTTTGATTACCGCTTCATCACCTTTAGCGTCTAGGATATCAGCAATCCAACCTGCCAAATCACGAACTTCCGCTTCACCAAAACCACGAGTAGTTACTGCAGGTGTACCGATACGGATACCTGAAGTAACAAATGGAGAACGTGGATCATTTGGTACAGCATTTTTGTTCACTGTAATATGCGCTGCACCTAACCATGCGTCAGCATCTTTACCTGTCACATCTTGTTTAATCAACGATAATAAGAATAAATGGTTTTCTGTACCACCAGAAACAACATCATAACCACGTGAAATCAACACTTCAGCCATCGCTTTAGCATTAACAACCACTTGTTTTTGATATTCTTTATATTCAGGTGTCATTGCTTCTTTAAAGCAAATTGCTTTTGCCGCAACAGCATGAACCAAAGGACCACCTTGGTTACCTGGGAATACAGCAGATTGAAGTTTCTTCTCAATCTCTTCATTTGCTTTAGCAAGGATCAAACCAGAACGTGGACCACGTAAAGTTTTATGCGTAGTCGTCGTTGTTACATCCGCAATTTGTACTGGGCTTGGATATACACCAGCAGCCACTAAACCAGCAACGTGCGCCATATCAACAAATAAATATGCACCAACTTTATCCGCGATATCACGGAAACGTTGCCAATCAACAATTTGGCTATACGCAGAGAAACCAGCAACGATCATACGAGGCTTGTGTTCTACAGCCAAACGTTCAACTTCTTCGTAGTCAATTTCACCAGTTTCAGGGTTTAAACCATATTGCACTGCATTGTAAGTTTTACCTGAGAAGCTTACTTTTGCACCGTGGGTCAAGTGACCACCATGCGCTAAGCTCATTCCTAAAACAGTATCGCCTGGGTTCAAAAGTGCAAGATAGACTGCTGAGTTTGCTTGAGAACCGGCATGAGGTTGTACGTTAGCGTAGTCAGCACCAAATAATGCTTTAGCACGATCGATCGCCAATTGTTCGATCACGTCTACATATTCACAACCGCCATAATAGCGTTTACCAGGATAACCTTCGGCATATTTGTTAGTGAGTTTTGATCCTTGTGCTTCCATTACTGCAGGTGAGCAATAGTTTTCAGATGCAATCAACTCAATGTGTGCTTCTTGACGGGCATCTTCTTGAGAAATTGCTTGAGCGATTTCTGGATCAAATTCAGAAATAGAGATATTGGCGAACATTAGCGAGGTCCTATGAATTAGGGCTTTTAAGCCGTGCTAAGATTGCGCGTATTGTAGCATGAAGTTTGTAATTAAACAGAATGAAGTTTGCTCTGTTTTAAATAAAAATAGCTAATGTATCGTACATTAGCTATTTTTTTGATAATGGCAGTTTAAAGCGTTATTTTGCTGCAAACAAAGCTTTGACATCAGCAACAATATTATCAATATTTAAAGCATAGGCTGTACTATGATCCCAAGTAGGATTGGTCATATAACTCACCTGTGTACCAAAAGCTTTAGCTGTTCCGTATAAAGTATCTGTTGCGATTTTAGGGACTGTGGTATCCGCCCCACCCTGATAAATCACAACTGGTGTTTTGACTTGGACTTGTAACGGCTGCGAATCCACATCTAAGAATTTTTGTACAACAGGTAAAGTTGTAAATGTATCGGTTGTTCTTGGATAATTCTTCAATGTTCCATTGATTCCAGCGTATTGTTTCATTGCCCCAGCAAATTGCAATCCTAAAACATCATAACAAGCAGACTCAGCATTCTTCGCAATCGCATCCGTCGGTACTTTAAATACTTGGCTATAGTCTAAAGTAGGGTTTGTATTGCGTAAGCCCGCAGCAATTAATGCAGTAAAGGTATCTAAAGATGCATAAACAGGTATCTGCTGAGTTGGTGTAGCATTTTCAACTGAAAGATTTCCAACACTTAAAATTAATTTCAATTGTGAAGCTGGTGCAACAGCGACGGTTCCTTTATAGTCTAAGTTTGCACGCGCCGCATATTGCGCAGCGCCTAATGCTGCTTGACCACCTTGAGAATGTCCAACTGTGACCCACTGATTAGACGCTTTACTGCCTAGCCAACTCCGTGTTGCCACTACCGCATCAGTAATCGAATAAGCTTCACTTTTTAAATTTAAAAATGGGTGTAATTCTTTACCACCAGGCTCGCCCAAGCCTTCGTAATCAGGTGCGACCACCACGTAGCCTGCTGCAAGAAACTTAGAAATCATGCCTTTAATATGGTCATTCATCACATTACGACTTGGTGCACATACATCTGCAACTCCTGTTGTCCCATGTGCCCAAACCACGATTGGCCAACCACCTGCTGGTGCTACAGTTTTCGGTGTAAAGACCAGTGAGGTTGCTTGAACTTCGGTACCATTAATACCTTTCATTTTATAGGTCATCACGACACTATCCGTTGCCACAGCAGAAAAGTCAGTTGCAGTATATGCGCTTGGTGTTCCCACAACAGGATTGGCAATCGTGTTGACATCTGTATTATCTGGAGAAGCTCCAGATGAACTCCCTCCACCACCGTTATTACATGCTGTTAAAGCGATCCCGGAACTTATAATTAAAACTGTTAGTAAATTCTTTTTCATGTGATTTATCCTTAAACACAATTTTTTAAATATTTTATATCACTTATTACACATAAGTATTTCATGAATACGTCAAAAAAATATGTTAGGCAAGTCTTTTGCTCATTATTTTTAAGGGATGAATCAACTGAATAAATCATCAATAATGGCATCAAACCACACAAGGCATCATGTTTATTGTTAACACATTGAACAATATATAGAAATCTAAACTGCCAAGAAATGGCTATTTATTGTTTATAAAATTAATATCAAAGTAGCTTAAAGATTCGTTTAAAATTTCAATTTAATCTTACTTCAACGACGCTAACTTTTTCTCAGAATAAGATTCAACAGCATATCGCCAATCTGTTGAAAAATGCATATCGCAACATATAATTTCTTGATCAATAAAATCAATGCAATAAAGATCGTTTTGAATGATGTGAAGCTTTCCTAACCAAACTGTTATGCTGTACATCTAAAACCTAAATAAATTTACCTAGATGATGCTTCACTTTGTCTGACCCATTTTTTGTTTAACCGTATTCTTGCGATGCAAAAAAGGTAGTGCTTTGTTTTTTGCTCATATACGCATATAACCTCACTCAACATGGCAACATCCATGTCACCTCGCGATAGCAAGACTATCGATGATGCAAAAGTACAGAATAAATGAATCACAAAAATTTTATAAAATTTGCATAAGAAACAAAAAATTAACTCAGCATAAATGATTAAAATAAAAAATCACTGGTATGAATACTCAAGAAATGTTGAATGCATACCCTATTGATTTAAATATTTAAAAAAAATTTGACTACAGGACAATGAGAGATAGATTGACTCAATCTTTTCGCAAACTAACTATTTCACAAACTAAAAACTATAAAAGTCATTGCTAAAAACCTGAGGATTTCCCTCTGCCTTTGCATATATTAGATGAAACAGGATGCTAACAACGTTATTGCTGAATGAAGATGCTAATCATGTTGCATTAGATAAATAAAGCAAGTTGAGTTATTCATAAGCTACCACTGTTCGATTGAACAGTGGCAAAATTTAAAAACGATACTGGTCAATATTTAAGGATTAGTTTGATAGCAGTGTTTTAATATCCGCCAATAAGTTTCCGTTTTTAGCATTTACAGTATAAGCGGTACTATGGTCCCATTTTGGATCGGTTCGATAATCAATTTTTGTGGTTAATGCTCGTGCTTGCGCCACTAATGCGTCTGTTGCCTGAGGCAACACCAATGTATCTGCACCACCTTGATAAATAATAATTGGTGTTTTAACCAAGACTTGAAGAGGTTGTGAATCTTTCTCCAAAAATTGTTTGACGATCGGATCATCCATATAGCCCACATTTCGACGTGGATAATCTTTTATACTGAAGTTATTTTTATAAGCGTATTCCCCTATTCCTCGCGTAAAAGCAAGTCCTAGATTAAGCACACATATAGACTCTGCTTGTTCTGCAATTTTATCGGTAGGAGACTTAAAGACCTGACTATACACACCGCTTACACCATAAGTAGCCTTAATACTTGCTGCAATTAACGAAGTAAACCCATCTGTAGCAACATAACCTAAGACTTTACGTTC
Organism: Acinetobacter sp. B-6; assembly: GCF_056930735.1. Lineage (NCBI taxonomy): Bacteria > Pseudomonadati > Pseudomonadota > Gammaproteobacteria > Moraxellales > Moraxellaceae > Acinetobacter > Acinetobacter sp. B-6. Next base: position 86,047 of record NZ_JBXPBY010000007.1, read on the forward strand.
GTATTCCGGGTTTGTTTCACCATTTTCATCCAGCATATTATCAGGTAACCCTTCTAATTTAAATTGAATTAAAGTGTCAATCATTTTTAAATTAGACGCTGGTGCAATTGCCACTGCACCTTTATAGTCCATATTGGCACGTGCTGCATATTGTGCTGCACCCAATGCCGCTTGCCCTCCTTGTGAATGCCCCACTACTGCCCATTTATTAGAGACCTTATCACGTAACCAACTTTTGGTTGCTACCACTGCATCCGTAATTGAATAAGCCTCACTTTTGACATTGAGAAAAGGATGGAGTTCTTTATCGCCAGGCTCACCCAAACCTTCATAATCAGGTGCGACAACCACATAACCTTCTTTAACAAAACTATCAATCATGTCTTTAATCGTTGGATCACCTGGACCAAAAATACCTTGTATCGTCAATTTATTAACACTCGGTGCACAAATATCTGCGACACCCGTTGTACCATGCGCCCACACTACGATTGGCCAGCCCCCTACAGGCGGTGCTGTTTTAGGTGTAAAAACTAAGCTGGTTGCGAGTGTCTCGGTTCCTTTGATGCCTTTCATTTTATAAGTCATCACCACACTTTCTGCAGCATTTGGTGGTGCATCATCTTTAATATATTTATATGCAGCAGGTGTTCCCACCACAGGGTTTTGAATATTATTGATGTCTACATTTGATGTGGTAGATGGACCTCCATCATTATTGTCATCTCCTCCACATGCCGTTAAAAATACAACTGAACTTGCTAATAATATCGAAAGCGCATTTCTTTTCATTTTATTCATCCTTGTTGCCTATCTTGTTTTAATACTTCAGTGTGAATCATTCCAATTCATCCTCACTGATCATTCGATTACCTAGCTTTTGGCGGGGTATTTTTTGCACATTACCTTAAATCCAATAATTAAGATAATCTACAATATAATTATCTTATTAAAATAAATTTGCAAGCAGTATTCGATGGCTATTATTTTGATATTCATTAGAAAATATTTAAAAAAAGTAGATTAATTTGGTTTTAAACCAAAAAATGAGGTGTGATTCACTGTATCCAATATAATTCATAATCTTTACCATAAAAAAACCAACAAGCCCAAATATTAAGATGTTCTTATAAATTTTTAAGTGAATAATGATAGCCTGCATCAACTCGGGATATAATTTATATTTTAATCACGCAACCAACATACAAAGTCAGAACGGATTAGGATTTAAACAAAAGCAAATCAAAACTGGCTTTCAAATAACTTTAAATTGTATTCAATGCTTAAAAAAGCTAGGGTACTCAAAAGCTCCTGGTCAAAGCGGTGAAGGAACAAAAGATGCAAGCTATTATTTTAGATACAGAAACACATACACTCAATGGTCTACCTATTGAAATTGCTTATGCACCTATTCAGATTGAAGCAGGAAAACTCAGTTTAGATCGTAAGCAAATATTTGATCAGCTTTACAGTATTGGCAATGAAAAAATCTCTTTTGCCTCTATGGCGGTTCACCATATTTTAGAAGCAGACATTGCAGGACAACCCAACTTTTCGGACTTCGAGCTTCCTAAAGAAACCACATATATCATTGGTCATAATATTGATTATGATATTCGTGCCATTGAACAATGCGGTGTGGATACTTCAAAAATCAAAGCTATTTGTACGCTGGCACTGGCTCGTTTAGTTTGGCCAGATGCTGAAGCCCATAATATTTCTGCGCTGATTTATATGATCAGTAAAGGCAGTGAAAAAGCACGTGAAATGCTCAAAAGTGCACATCGTGCAGATGCAGATATTATTTTAACAGCCAATATTTTAATGCACATTATTCATCATTTAAAAATTCAGACTTTAGAAGAACTCTATGAAGCCTCTGAAGACGCGCGTATACCAAGAACAATAAACTTTGGCAAACACCGCGGTACTGCAATTTCAGAATTACCCTCAGACTATGTGCAATGGTTATTACGCCAAGAGGACCTAGACCCTTATTTACGTAAAGCCTTAGAAAACGCAAACCTAATCACACTTTAGCCTTTTGATTTGTAACAATAAAGTCATATTAGTGTAATTTTCATTCTTTATCCTTGGGTCAATTTATTGGGGGAATAACTTGACTCATGGATCAATATTTTAAAACTGACTTGGGAATTCAGGCATTAAAACAGCGGTCATTTCAACTGAATGCACGTCAAAGACAGTTATTACTCCTGATCGGTACTGATGATTTTAAAATCTTGAACAGTGCTTTAAAACAACGCTTGGCGACCCCTGAACTGATTCAACAATTAGAAGAACTTGGTTTGATTTTTCAGGATAGTGCACCATCTGCGGATAAAAAAAATTATACCGCCCTATCAGCAGTGACAACTTCAATTGCATTAGACACAAACCAACAACCAACTTTGGCTCAAACAACAAAAAGTCAATCTTCAAAAGAAGATCTCATTTCCTCAATTAGCATCAGTGAAAAATTAACAGAAGTATCCTCACCCGACAATCTCCACACCAATGAGCCAACCCATGATCTAAAACCACAACTAGAAACACCAGCACAGAAGGAAAATAAACTCGAACATGTCCATATCAGTTTTGATGAGATCAAACAAAAAATGGCACATCTATTACAAACTCATTGTGGACTTATGACTAAACAATTGGTGATACAGATCCAGCAGGCAAAATCTATCCGAGATATTAAATTTTGCCAAATGCAATGGATTACCGCATTACAAGAGTCCAGAATTTCACCAGTTGAGCTAAATCAAACCATGCAACAAATTAATTATTCTTTACAACATCTACAATCATCATAGTTTTAAAAGCCTTACAAGCATGAGGCTTAACATTTAGTTTTAACCCCCCTTAGAATGACACAATTGAGTGCTTTTAACGTCATTCTAAGTTTTTTAATCTAAACAGATTAATATTTTTTAAAAGATGGATAATGATCAAATTTGGCAGATCATCGCCCTTGAAAATGATCATTATTTATCGGAACAAAAGCTGAATTTAGAATTAAAATCTGCTTTGCTCACAGAATTCCTTCAACACTTACACATTGAATTTCAACATTATGATGTAGAAATACAACATTTCCATGTCTAAAATCAAATGTCTTATATCCCCTAACATCACCAGCATATTTCATTGATATTAATGATGAATTAACTTCAGTCCATATGTCTTATTATATCTTTTTACAAAATCAAATTGTCTATTTTTACATCAGGCTATACAATAAACACTCAGCTAACTTGTTCAAATAATTACACAATTATGACTACTTATATTACCAAATCGACCAATCAAACAGCATTAGCACTTTCAAATTTTCATTCAACTTTTGAACAGTGTTTGACGGCTGTTTCTAATATTAAGCATAAAAGAGATTTACGAATCAAAGATGATCCAATGTCCTCACAACATGTGTTGGTACAAAGTTATCAATCTGGATCACTCAAAGGTGATTTAAGAATTGAAAAACGCGCTGTTGTTCAAGCCAATCGAGACCGCTTAGCCCTTTATCATTTAGTTGCTGTTGTTCTTGATCATTTTAAAACTGCTTGATTTTTTTAGTAGAAACTTGGTTATTGCTGTTCAGCTTTAGACGTTTTAATGTTTAGCTATAATAAAAATGTGTTGGATAAATACCTCCAACACATTTTTTTAATTGTCACATCATTGGTCTAGTTAAAAATTAACTCACCTGTTCAATGATGCGATAAATACTATCACTTTCTTTACTCTCAAACAGTAATTCAATACTCGGCAATATCTTTTCGCCATCTACCACAATATGATCTATCTTTTGGAACAAGGATAAATTTTCAGCATCTTCATGCTCTTGCAATTTGTTTAACCATGCCATTGCATTTAATTCGTTGCTATATTGATCCTTCACCTTGACTGTAATCATTTCAGACATTTTCCTATCCTCTTTTTTATATACTGTTTTTCTTATAGCATGACATTGAATAAAATTTCTTGTGAAGTTGTTAGATTTTATGGCAATGTTAAAGCATTGCAACTTATGAATATTTTTCAGTTATAAAACAATCGATTACTTTGAATATTTTATGTAAATTTTGTCTATCTTAATTATTTCATCAGATTTCAAAATGAAAAAGCTCACATTTCTGTGAGCTTTTTGATGTTGGAAAGCTAGTGCTTATTTTTTATTTGAACTGGAGTCACAAATTCAATAAGCCGTCATTGATCTGTCCAACTACTTCGTAGCATCTTATCGATCTACTGTAGTTATAATATAGGCAGAACTTTGACCATCTGCAAGAAGCAGTAACATTATTCAACCTAATTACAGCGATTTTAAAATTGAATTATTTTAAAAACAGCAGATAATATTTGAGCCTAAATTGATGATCAATTTTTCAATCTTTAAAGAATAATAGCTGCTAAGCACTAAAATGAAATTAAACTTTGAGAGTACTTTAAAATGATCATTTTTCCGAATTAAAAATTCAGATAAAAAGTATAAAATTTTTTGAAAATAAATCATTTGTATGAAAAATTATGCGGCTTGAATATAAATGATCAGAAATTTACACGATCAATTATCACTTAGTATGTTTTTTTGTCGGATGAAAATTTGAGTCATGGCGATAATGTACTATATTCATTGTCTTTGAACTTCTTTACATTTTACCAATATTACCTAGAGTTATCGTACAGCTACATTTATAGTGCAATTATGTTCTGAGTCTTTTGCATTACGAAAATTTAATTGGTGCTTGAAACACTGACAATACGCTCTAGACTGAGTATACTTTATTTTTTCAGGAATATTTACACCCAAACATTCAGATTCAATATGCCCCATTTGTGATAAAGGAAACTCTCCTTTAAGTATTAATCCGACTGCGCCAAATACAATCAACATCACAAAAATTATCAATATTATATAAGTTCTCATTATTCTGAATTTTCATCTTTTTATAACTCAATAAAAATTAAGCAGATCTGTCAACAAGACTGTACTGCTCAATCATCATCGACCGTCTCATAAAACATACGATTTATTATTTTTTTACAACAGAGGATTTAGTGGCATATTCAACACCATGTTTTTCTAAATATTCACGAATTAATTGGCGAACAACTTGAGAAGGTTTTAAGTCTTGACGGTTACATAATTCTTCAAATGCTTCTTTTTTATTTGGATCGATTAAAATTGTTAACCTTGCCGTTTTATTTTCCATACCCCATTTCCTTAAATTTCTTAGAAATAGAATTGTAATAATATTTAGAAGATTTTCAATGATAATTTTTTATCTCACCAACCTTACAAGATAAGACATATACATATGATTTATAACACTTTATTTTAATAATTTTAATATTTAAATGATAAATCGATCATAATTTTTTGTGAATATTATCAAATATTTTAATTTTAAAGCTAAAATTCACACAAAAGGCTATCACAACAACGCGAAGTAATAGCCAAGTCTCTATTTTTAAGAGAAATCTAATTCTTTTTCAAAAATTCTAAGTTCGTGTCTAGCCATTGCTAAATTAGATTTTTGACGATCCAATACTAAATATAAAAATAAATCACTGTTTTTCTCTAACGGTCTAAGTAAATGATACTGTTTACCTAAAGTAATCAAAATATCATCAATAGTATCTTTCAAGTTCAACGCATCAGCAGTTTTCATTTTCGCACGTAAAACCTCAGTATTCCCCGCAGCTGCAAGCTCCAAATCAATGCCTGTTCCTTGTGCTGCCAATGAAAGACCACTTGTACAATCAACAAGTGCTGAAGCTGTAAACCCGTCAATATCTGCTAATGGTGTTAAGTCAATTTTAGCCATTTATATATACCTTTTATTAAGTAAAAACCGTATGAACCATCTGAGGAGTCTGGCTCATGTTTAAAAGTATCATAAAATTATAATAAAATATTATTTTATGATAATAATATGTGATTTTTTTAGTCTAATTAAAAAAAAAGACAATATTTCTTTTCAGAAGGCATTTCTGATTTACTTTAAAATTCACATGTGAATCGACACGATTCATATAAATAAAGATGATTTGGAAAATAAATTTAATTTTCCTTATAAAAATATTAAAAAAATATTGACAAAAAATAATTTAAATATAAAAACTTATGTGTTTATCATTTTCTTTGTAGCATACTTGGGTAGATGTTTTATGTATAACTTGCTCCACATATATGCTTTATGTATTACAGCACTTTTCATTAAAATGTTTGCGATATCATGTTATCAAGGTTATTTCCGTATTAAAAATAAGGCTTTTAAAAATAAAGAAGATGCACAATATCTAAACATGAATGCCCATCCCGAAGAACTTCCGCAAGTGGTGAGAGCAAGTCAAGCCTGGGCTAACGATTTAGAAAATATTCCTGTGTTTTGGGTACTTGGTGGCATTTGTATCGCCTTGAATTTGAACACAAAATTGATAGCATGGACGTTTAGTGTTTTTACCATTGCACGTATTGCTCATACAATAACCTATTTAGTAGGAATACAGCCTTGGAGAACGATCTCTTATATAACTGGTATCGTTTGCCTATTTATTTTAACCTTTATTATTATACTGGCTTGTTTATGACTGATATAAGTGTAGGATGCTTCTAAATCAATCGCCAACAACATATTATGGTTGTGATAACGATCACAATATAACTATTTATTTGATGCAGATAAATGCAAGATATGGTGCAATTTATAATTAAATTGAAAAATAAAGTGCTTGATATAATATAAAAGCTAAACTGTTATATAAATGCAGATTGACATTAAACTCATGCAAAATTTAGAATGATCAAAATATATCATCTCACTATCCAACAAAAATGTGATCTAACTAAACCCACACATACTAAAAATATATTCTTATTGCGATTTATCTTAATAAAAGTAGATGTGACACAACCCCGTACTGTATCGCTATTTTAAGTATAAACATAAACAACACTTATGCACTGTCACGCAAGCCCAATATACATCATCGTAATACACCTGGATCTGAGAACATAACCACGACGTAAAGAAAGCAAGAGAATTGGTTAGGAGATAGACTTAACTCATCCTGATGGTTGGTGACCTTATCCAAATGTTATTTTCAAATGCTCAGCTTTATATAATCAGAAAAATATCCAGCCTCAATCTGCATAATTTTAGCTGGAAAATTGGTCATGCTAAATGCTTCGACACTACATATTGCATCGGTCAATAAAGTTACCAACAAAGATAAATCTCTAAATAGCAACAATCTTAGAGCAATCCAATACCACCTTATACTCACACCCCCTTATTTTATTATCTAATTTGCCAGGCTTGGATATTTTCCTCTTTGTTTATCAAATGCTTATTTATCTCTACTTAGCGTTCATTTTTTATTGTTTCTTCATCCTGAAAAATAGCTTCTATAGATAAACCAAAAAGTCTTGCTATTTTAAAGGCTAAAGGGAGACTTGGATCATAACGCTCTTTTTCGATAGCATTGATAGTTTGACGTGAAACACCAAGTAATTCCGCAATTTGTTGTTGCGACCAACCTTGCTTCATTCTTAATTCAGATAAAATATTTTTCATCGATAACGCCAACTTCCAATTGCGATCCCCATTCCCCACAATGTTGCCATTAATGGCCAAACAAAAAACATCGATAGTAAAGGAAATCCAATATTTTCTAAAAAGCCATAGCTAAATGTGATGAGCGCAGTACCAACAAAGGCGATTGCAAAAGCTTGTAGTTGAATTCGATGTTGCATTTCATCTAATTGCGATAACTGTCTAATCACGCTCCAACATACGAATACGCAAGGAATGACGGGCAATAAAGTTACAATCATTTGTGTTGAATCATCAAGTTGATTATTTTTTAAATATCTTAGAGAAAAAACCAACACTAAAATATACAGCAAGATAGATAAAACCAATTCAAAAAGGTGTCTAAATTTATTCATAGCGCACTCATGTAAAGTAAACTTTACACAAGCATAATTAATTTCAAATTAAATGTAAAGGATGCTTTACATCAATAATGATTGATGTGAATAAACTAATTAAAAGCATCGTACACCTGATCTACTCTTTTTGAAGTAACCCAATTCAATAAAAATATATTTTTTATTTAAAATCATACACATAGTTTATATTTAAACTTTACAGCAATGTTTTTAAATCGTCTAAGATATTTAAAGTGAAAAAAATTATGGGGTATCATAAAAAACCCCACCAAAAGGTGGGGCAATTTATATCCAAGTTTATTTAACTTCTTTCACCGAAAAAGACTGATCTTTTACAAGTTCAATTGTTGCTTCCTCACCTTTGGAATGAATTGACACACCATTTTCACCTTCTAGACGCATACCACTGCCAGCTGGAACTTCTTTAAGTGAATAGTTATGCCCTTCACTATCTGTCAAAGTTGCTGTAGCAAAATTATCAGTTGTTTGAAGTGTGAATTGCTTTTTATCATTAGTTTCATATTTCACTGTTTTTTGGTTCGACTCATTGCTGTCTACCTGAGCAACAGGACTACTTGCTTCTCCTGTTGAGGCATTGTTTTTTTCTTTGTCTTTTGCATTACATCCAACTAAAAAAAAAGCAGTTAAAATAGAGGAAATTAATAATATTTTTTTCATGATTAATCTCAGTAGAAATAAGAAGTTTAAGTTCTACCACAGGACTTGAAGCTCATCCAACCAGCGATTGCGAATTCACTACTGGTTCCGTACAGAAATCATAAACATTATTTATAATACTATACATTTCATATTTTATTTTTAGCTATTTATATGCTAACCAGCCATAGATTTTAAATTAAGATTTATTTGAATAATAAATTAATGCAATGATTGCGATGAACACGATGCTGATTTGGAGAAGCAAAGAAAACATCAATTTTCCTAGGAGAATACAAAAATTTTCATTGAATTTAAAAGTTGTAGCTTCATCACTTAACATCGATATTGCTAATTTTTCCGCATTTACGGCATTCTTTTATGCAGCTTATATTAGGATATTCAAAAACATGAATACAAAGCAATTGTCTAATTCGCAACATCATAAAAATATGCCTTAAAAAAGCCCACATGATTGGATAATGTGGGCAACTACATGAAAAGCTTCTATTAGGTAAAGCTTGAAACTACAAAGTAATTTCTGGCTCAAATTTTAAAACAAAAACAATCAAGAACATTGGCATTAAATGACAATTTTTAAAATTTTATTTTAAATCAACACTTAATATTAAAAATACTAAACAATAATTAAATACTATAAATGTTCAATAATTAATGGACGATACTTAAAAGATTAAAGGTGCACATCGAAACATCTGAGATTAAAAAATATGGAGATAAACAAATTTTTAAATTTATTGTGAAAAGTTTAAAATCACGCTATAAAATTACTTCTTGTTACCCAACAAGCCCCTTAAATTAGAGACCTGCTGGAATAGATAGTTACGACTGAGGTTGAATGTCCTTCTCATCATTCTTGTCGTTTTTGCTTGTCTTGGTCAGATTTTTTGTCTTGGTTTTATCAGCGCCATTTTTATGTGACTGATAATAACAACCAATTGCGATCCCAGTGCCTAATAATGCTGCAGTCTTAAACATGACATTCCTCGTACTGAATAAAAAAGGTCTAATAGGAATAACATCAAATTAAAACCTGTGTATTTCAACATGTTAGTTGTGAAAGAATATGTGAAATTTTATAACATTAGATTTCAAAAATCATTTTAATTTTAATATTTTTCAATTGGTTAGAATTTATTTAATTTATAAACTGTTAACAGAACTGTCACACTTTGGACTATTTTTCATTGAATCATTAATTAATCAACATTTCCCTAAAAACAATCCATAAAAAAGCCCATCCTCAGATGAGCCCTTTACTTAGATTACACTATTTTAAAACCCACATCCCTGATGGAATATTTCCAAAGAGATGTACTAACAATGTAAGAACAACAAACATAAATATGAAAAAAGCGATGTTTATTGATTTATATATCATGTGATCACCCTCATTTTATTGTTGTTCTTTTTTTATACACTAATAACATAAAATTTACAAACCTTTTCAAAAAAACCCTATATTAAAAAGATTTATATAGTTATATCTATTCGGGCTAACAATCAGCAATCTTGTTGATTTTTCATTTTATTAAAACAATAAACACCAATATACATTTACTTTATTGTAGCTCTTGATAGAACGTTCATTTCATGATTTCACTGTGTAACCATTTTAAATAATTTTCTTTGTCATGAAATTGAGGAGACTGGTTTACATTCAAAGCAACTTCTTTCCCATCAACTAAAATTACATAATTTTTTGCCATCTGTGAACACTCATCATCAGGTCGTGCAAGAATAAAAAAATATTTTAGAAACAGGGTATTATAAAGTATATTATCCATGATTGATTTAAGATCATTTAACTGTCTATTTTTCTTTGTGAATTTCTGATGATCATCTTTTTCAGGAAAATGCTGACTTGTCTTAAACGCTTCATATTTTTCATCTAATTCATTAATATTCATATTATTTATCACCAAAATTTTATTCCTACTTTAAATGAATGCAGTCAACCTGTTCTACATTCACCATAAACATGTTTTTATAACTACTTTGTATCAACCTGCGATCCGTTCCATAAGTATGAAAAATTAAACATTAAATTCGTTTCATACTTTTCTTGAGCAAATCAATCATCATATATTCATTTCAAATTTTTCATTCATTTATCCTTATTTTAAAGACTATAAATAAAATCACTTAGACTCATTAAAATTCTCCTTATTTATTAAATTCTTACAGTAATTAATATGATCATTGTCTTTTTTATTATGCACCATTTTCATACACGAACAAAAGTGCTCAGATCGTCCATACTGGATATCATCTGGAACATCAATTCCATAACATTTCGCATCAATTTGATTCAATTTAGGTGCAACAATCCATTTTCCAGAATAAAAAGGATAGCCAAAGCCACCAATAACAATCATCAACAGAACAATAATTGGAAAGTTATTTTTAATATATTGAATCATTTTTAAAAATCTTTAAGGTCTAAAATCCAATTCTACAAAAAAATGATTATTCAACCAAATCAATACACTTTAATGGTACTTTTTAAATTTTGTCAGCAAATAAAAGATATTGTCATGATAAAATATTTTAGAAAGTTGCTCAATCGTCGTTAGGAAATTATTTCATGAAATTTATAGTAGTTTTATCTACTTTTACTGTTTTACTTTCAGGCTGTACGGCAATGAGTATTGAGCAATGCAAAACTGCAAACTGGTTTAATGTTGGTGAAAAAGATGGTTCAGCTGGTTCCAACCCACATCTAGATCAATACTACTCTGCTTGCCAAAAAGCAAATATCATTCCAAATCAGAATTTATATGAAAAAGGCTACCAAAAAGGTTTGAGTGCTTATTGTCAACCTGAAAACATTTTCTATGAAGCCTTAGATGGTCGTGGTAATTATCGAATTTGTCCTATAGAAAAGCGTGAATCTCTTCGTAGTTATTATCAAGTCGCAAGTCAGTACTTTTCTGCAAATTCAGATTTTAATAAATCACAAAATGATATGAATTATTACCTTGAAAGATTGGAGTATAAAAACCTTTCTGATAAAGATCGCGATAGCTATAAACAGAAATTATATGATCTCCGTATCAATAGCAGCCAAGTGCAATCTCGTTATCAAACAGCTCTGCGAAATTTAGAACGCTTCAAGGCTGAACATGATCTTGATTAGATTGAAACAAATACTTTATATAAACCTATGTTATAGATGTAATTTTCATGTTTTTTAAATAACATTTGAATAAAAATTTGTATTTGATTGATGCTAAATACGGTCTAGGATTATGCAATTATTTTAAAGCGATCTATACAAAATTGAAGCTACTCGAAAATCTACTTATTTTTCGTTCTCGATTTTAAGCGATCTATAAGGCTGTGACCAAAAAACAAGTCGTGAGCAAAAAATATGATGAGATTTAAAATTATTTTGCTATATAAAAAAGCCTCACATTTCTATGAGGCTTACCTTAATTTTGCGCTGATTAAGGTTTTTTGTTATTTATTTTTAGTAAAATAACTATTTAAATTTAATTTAAAGTATCTAGTATGTCAATGATATTTACTGGCTCAAACCAAAATTTAAAGTTAAAATCTATTGGCAAGTGAATATCTTATTTTGTACAACTACATTCTTGCTTAAATGAAAATATGAAAAAAATCTTCTGGTAGGTGAGGTCGAAGTCCTATTCCCTCACCTAATATATTCATTTTTAGTTATATATTGAATTGTTATGGAAGATTCAACCTACGGCAATCTTGATAAATAATCTTACATTGAGATTCTGGAAAACCATCAGCACGACATGCGTCAACAACTTTCTTGCGTCCTAATGCTTTTCTGCTCCCAGGAACGAGTACTGGAATAACATCTTTCACTTCACCAGCTGTTGTACGTGCTCGATAGAGTCTATTGGTTCCTTCAGCCTGTCCAACTGTCGCACAATGATTGTCATCATAAGTAAACCAAATTTGACAACCTGTACCCCCTTTTTTTTCACAATCTTGTAGCGCTTTCTCTTCTAACTTTCCTCGGAAAATTTTTGCCGTTGCGACACCAATGACTCCATTTGTTCCTGCTGCAACATAACCTTCTGTCGTTGGTGAACGATAGCTTGGCTGGGCATATCCACCTCCACCACCATAATTTGGAATCGGTGCACAGCCTTGTACACCCTGACCACCTACTGGATAATAGCCAGGAGGACAGTTACCTTCAGCCTTAGCAACGCTAGAAATAATAGAAAATACTGAAAGACAAATTAAGGCGATAAAAAAGTATATGTTCTGTTGTCTATGGTGTTTCATCATGATTGGCGCATCCATGTTTGTGAATTATTTTGTGAAAAGTCTATCATTTATCGGTGATATTTTAATCATTTTAAATCTTAAAATAATTCATTGCGAAACTCAAATTTCGAGTCAACATTTATTATTTTCTGTTTAAGATATATGTCTAGACAATCCTATCTATGTGTCTAATACATTAAATTTTCAAAATATTTTTTATAAGTTTGATATTTAACAATGCTTAACAAACCAAACCAAATTACAGTTTTTATTGAGTGAAAGCGCCTTGCTGATATGCTGGGAAAATACTTTGATCAATTTTGTGATATAAGGCATACCCATTTATCTTTTTCCTCTATGAGGTTTTATATGAAAAATACACCATCATCTGATGATCTAGAATCAACAGCATTGGGTTGGAAATTCATTGTTATTGTTGGTATTTTAACTTCTATCTTTTTTACTTTCCTGTATCTGGCGATGTCTAGCGAACCAGACTATATGCCAAGTCAGAAGCAGAAACAAACCTCCATACAACATAAAAACAGCACATCATAATCTTTTGAATAATCAAATAGAACTTTATCAAGTGAATTATAGAGTATTCATTTTTTATTGTTGATGCTTAGTTTGAATAAAAAACTCGCTAACTTGAACCGCATCCGAAAGTTGGATACTTTTAATCTAATTTGGAGGGTGCCTTTTTATGACCAAATATTCTTAAAAATAACGCTGAGATGTCGTATCAACATTAGTCGTTATCGAAACGACTTCATCATCTTGAGGCTCTGCTTGTAATAATTTCGTTGCGGTAAAAGCAAAAGTTACCATCAACAAAATAAACATGGACAACGAAAAAAAACCACTTTTATTCTCTATATCACATGATTGACAATGCTTTTTTTCAGTCATTGTGGGTCTATTACACAATTTACAAAAATTTTGACTCATCGCCCTACGACAATCCTGTTATACAAGACTCTTTTAACATATCAATATTAGTTGATTTCGAGTAAAAATTACAGAATTGTTATTTTAAATAAAGTACCTCTTCTTTGTTGATCTGCTCCCAATAAAAAATCTATATTTTAAATGATTAAAGATAGGTTGTGGAATCGAAATGTCTTTTGATATTTTCTTGGCATTATTCAAATTCATTCCGCAAACGGCTGGTTAAGCCCAGAAGCCTTTGAACAGAAATATTTTAAGACTTTAGAGGGATCGGTTGTCCACAATACTGTCTAGGATCACAACGAGTTTAGCCATTTTTTACGGTACATTTTTATTGGGTTTTGCGGTATACCGTATAAAGTACCGTTAAAAACTTGAGAAATGGCGGTACATCATGCGACAAACTGCGACAATGAATTCTACGAATGCTTTTAATATAAAGGGTTTTGAGACAAATTGGAACAAGGAGGAACAGCAAGATGGTACGCCCAGCGCTCTTCTAAATAAGCACTCAATACACTGATAAATATAAACTAATTTATTTATAAAAATATTTGTAACGCAACCTGTAACGCAATGATTGAAATCACTCTATTCTTTATTCTGTTACCTAATAACCATTATACATTAATGAATTATATATTTTTAATTTGATTAACAACATTTACAGCTATTAAGCGATCTATTTATGGTCTACTTTTAAGAGAACAGAAAAGTAGACCTATCCTAACAGGACTGATTAAAAACCATACCACGATGATTTCGTTGATAGTTTAATGGCGGTACTCATATTATCAGTATCCACAATGTTTTTTTAAATTCTGTACGAATTCCAGTAAATTAAATTAGCAAAATTTAAGACTACCATAACAATTTGGGGCAAAATTTTGCCCATTAAGCTGAAGGTTGGATAGATTCATCTGTAAAGGAGCAACACTTGATAAATTTACATTTCCTATATTTGCATCAAGACCATTTCCACTAATAATTCCACCAAGATCATTTGTTTGAGCAGGATTTTTCTGTAAATAATCTCCAGCTTTTGTAGCAAATTGACCAAGTAATGGTTCAATACTCAATTTTTGGGTTGGCTCTACTCGACCTATACTAATAGGATCTGCAAGAGCTAACCACCAACCTGGTTGTGCAATATTTAAGGATTCAGAACCTGGCCATAATAAACTCTGATTTTGTAAGCTTAAAGATGCAGCTGAGTTCACTTGTAAAGTATGTATAAAGCCAAGAGCTTCTTGAAAGTTTACAGTCGCTTTCGCACCACTTACTGAACCACTCATTTTGATATTAGTAAATTGACGCCCTGTTGGTGCGGCTAAACAAGCTGGAATTAAAAAAACAGTGTTTTGACATCCTGTTATCTTAGCGTCTACGGGATTACCAGCTGTGTACACTGCTGTTGTGGTTCCATTTGCATCAGAAGTTGTTCTACCTGTTGATGGATAATCATTTCCTGTCCCCAAATTGATAGTTGGAATATCAACAGAAGCAGATAAACCAACTGATGTTTTACGATTCCCAACAACAACAATTTGAGAAGTTTCAAAAGGAAGGTTATTCATTTCTGGAATACTGAACCCACCTCCTGTTGTAATGAAACTTGCATTTGCTAATCCAATTGCAACTAAATTACCTTTAATTGGGTATGTACCTAAATTCATAAACTGTGCAGCAGTATCTGCATATCCTTTAATTTTACTTTGTTCTGCAGCAGTAGTACCAATACCAGACTGTACTTTCATGTATCCAGAGAAACTATTTAATCCATTCGCAACAGATGAATTTTCTGTTCCCAAAGTCATTAGACCTAGTATTTTCTCGGCACTCAGTCTCAATCCAACAATTTCTCTTGTTGATGATTGACCAGGATTTTTAATTGCAAACTCAATGAATGGGTTTGTTAATTTTGCGCTAGAACTTGCTCTACCAGAATTAGTATCAGAAATACCACTTAAACTTAAATTATCAATATCAAGGTCACAGCCACCAGCCCCGTTTAATCCCCCACAACCTAGTTGTAATTTTTTAATATTAGCATTCAACTCTAATTCTGCTTCCAAACCTAAGCGATAAAAACCGATATTCTGACTACCGCCAGAACGCTGCCTTTCCAAATTATCTGAATCATTAGGTGCAATAAAAGACATACTCATTAAAGCTTGACCAGTAGTCGCTGACATTTCAGTATCGGACATAGGTTGAAAAGTTTCAGAACTTGCACAAACAGAATGGTAACTAAAACACATTAATCCCCAAAAAGCATTTGACAAAAATACCTTTTTCATTATAAAAAATCCTTTTTTCATTGTACGAGTGCTTATTAGTCCAAAAATTCAAACAATTATTTTTACTAATAATCGTATTGTAATTTTGGTGTAATTGTATACTTTTTTTTATTCAACTCAAACTCTTTTTAATTTACCTAAACATTCTAATTTATAATAATTTTTCTATTGAATACTACGATCTATAACTAAAAAAGAACTCCAGAATTGTCCACTGTAATTGTTTTTTATACCTGATTTCAGGTATATGCTAAGCCTGCAATTATGCCTATATTTTATACTGATAGTTAAAATCTATCATAACTAATTAAAAGGATTCTAATATGGGTATCAAGGTTACAAACAACACAAATGAATCAATCTCTGCTTGCGTTAATCAGTGGGGAAGTGATGGTGATACAGGATATTTTTCGATTGCACCTGGTAAAAATGAAAACTGGGATAGATCAGCAGAAAAGCCTTTTATTATGTTAATACAGAAAGGTGGGAATGTTACTGCATACTGTGTATCGAGTAAAAGTCAAATAATTGTCTCCTCAAACGGTATAACAGATCAAGGCATTGAAAAAAATCCAATCCGTGCTTGAGTATAAATAATTTCATAGAGTGGTAAATCCAATGAGTTTTATCACTCTGCCAAAATCCAATTATATCTACGCAATACTCATGTTTGATAATTGTTTTTGCGAAATTGTCATTACATTTTAGATAGTTTTCCCCCAAGTATATTTTTAAAGATAAAGCTCCATCCAAAGAGCTTTTTCTTAACATCATTCAAAGCGGTATTTATTTGCCCGCCCTGACTGAAGTTTAAGAGTTTAGAGCTCACTATCATTCGCTCATCGATCACAAATTTCATATACTAAGTATTACTATTATTTTCAGATTTCTTGATACTTGGACTTGCTTCATGAATAAAAAAGGAGAAATACTTTTTGTATAATTGTAAAAATAATGAAGAACTCGTTGCGCTAGTGACTGGTTCAACATCTGGAATAGGAAAAGCAATTGCTCATCAGTTATCAAGAGAAGGATATGCTGTTGTTTTGCACTCGCGAAGTTCAAGTGAAAAAGGAATTGAACTGGCTCAAGAGTTTGGAAATGCCATATACATTCAAGCTGATTTATCTAAAGACGATGATCGAATAAGGCTCATCAATCAAACTATATCTTGGAAAGGTCATCTAAATGTTTTAGTAAATAATGCTGGTATGAGTCAGATCATTCCACATGAGGATCTTTTAGCTGCATCACCAGCAGTTTGGAACGAGCTTTACGAAGTTAATGTAATTGCTCCATTTCGCCTTATAGCAGAATCAGAAATTTACTTAAGAAATGCGGCTAAACAAGGACAAACTGCTTGTGTTATAAACATAAGTTCTCATGCAGGTGTTAGACCTAAGGGTGCATCTATTCCCTATTCAGCTTCAAAAGCCGCATTAAACCATATCACTCGCTTGTTAGCTGTGTCATTAGCTCCAGATATACGAGTAAATGGCATCGCTCCTGGTTTAGTAAGTACTCCACTCACTCAAAGCTGGATATCTGCACAGCAACTTTGGAATGAACAGTCACCAATGAAAAGAGCTGCACAACCTGAAGATATAGCTCAAATTGTTTCCATGCTAATAGCTTCGAATTATCTAACTGGAGAAATTATAATTGCAGATGGAGGTCTAAATTTAAAATAGACTTAGTACAATTAGTACTCACGATAAAAAATAATCAAATATAAATTAAAGCGCTAATTATTTCTATTATTGCTTAATCGAATCGTTCAAATTAATCAGGGTCAAGTGAATTGAGGGCTTATTTTTTAATATTTTGTCGCCTCATCTAAAATAATATTTATATAAACAATTAGTTATAGATTTAAAGAACTTTAGCCAAATCTGATACCAAATATGGTCAAAGTAATATTTTGCAAATAGCTTCATACCTATTTAATTTACAGACCACTCCTCTATCAATCTTTCAGCATCAGCCGCCTGTCTAACAGTTGATAGTGTTTTAGCTTCACTTCTCCATTTCTTTAGAAATCATAAAAAGGCAGGAAGTAAATTCCTTAAAATCATGATTTTCCGACTTATCAATACAATATTCTACATAGTAGCCTAGTCTCATTAGGAAGGTTAGAATACAAGAAAGGATTAAAAATTTTCCTTTGAGCCTTATAAAAGTTTGGGTGAGTTCATGTTTGATATCAATGATGATTTAAGAAAAATTGAAAATACTAATTTTTTTTCTAAAATGGGAATTAACAATATCAATGATGATAGAGTTATTTTAATAGAAAATTTAGGTAAAGCTTTTTTGAATCATTCAGACGAGGACTTTCAGGGAAAATACAACAAACTTAGATGGTTACCATCAAGTATTTCCCAAGAAGATCCATTTTACAAAAAACAAAAGAATACACCAGAATTATTGAATTTGAGAAAATGTATTAATAAAAAAATTTTAAATGCAACAAGAGACATGAATAAGGAGTTGTTTATAATACCTCCACATGATTTTAGTCTAGCAGCTCGTGATTCAATTTGTTTCTGTTTCAGACAGCTAATGACTGAAAGATATTTACAATTAGGTCAAAAATGGGAGTTTATTGCTGAGTTATATTATTTAGGTCATTATCCTATTGGATATATCGACAATAAAATTGTAGCTATTTAAGCCTTATTCTGTATAAATCCATCACAAAGGCAAACTTGAATAAGCATAAAAACAATGAATTATATAATTTTAGAACTTTGGTCATGTTTGGTATTATGTCTGACCAAAGTAAAACTTTACACACTTGTTAAAATTTTTAGTTATCTGTATTGAAACTTTTCACAGCCTCTAATGAACTCATAAAACCAGTAGTTTTATCAATTGCATGAGTCACTGAATCAATTAACCAGTCACCATCAATTCCCGATCTAAAACTTGATAGACTTAATTTTGCTTCAGCTGAAAGAAATGGATCACCGGGTAACTCAATAGAAACTTTATCCTCATTACGTTTAGATGAATCAAGCGCTGATTGAGCAGCTGCTCTTGCGCTTTTTTCATCAAGATAAGTATGTCGTAATCTTCTTACTGGTTCGCCCTCACCCAACTTAACTTCATTCTTTTTTGCTTTATTTTTTTCATGCCAATAGGTGATAACAGTACCAGAACTATCCCTTGAACTACTCACCATTGACCAACTTGAAACTTGGTAGCGTGTAAGTTCAACTGTGCCTAAATCAATTTCGCCTCTTTTAACGAATAATAACTTGCCGCCAGCTGGCTTACATACTGCATCATAGCGTTTTGACAATCTCATCAAGAATGATAAATCTGATTCATCTGACTGTGTTATTTGTGGCAATTTGACTGATTTTAAAGAATCACTCACTAAGTGCTCTAAATTGTGTTCAGTTGCGATTTTAAGAACAACGCCTTCAACAGTAACGTCCTTATCCCACACTCTACTCTTTTGGGTCTGTAGTGACGTTTTACCTGTCTTGCTCTCTGTTTGTACTGCTGCCCTACAGCGAATAATCATTTTATCTGGTGGACCTGATAACTCAACTTCATCAACAATAAATAAACCCATGCTCTGAAGCTCACCATCATAACCCATCGAAACTTTTAACTCAGCGCCCTTCACAGGCATATCAATAGGATTAGTAGGATCATCAATCAAACTAATCTCGCATGAATCTGACTCAATGCCAGTTTTATCAGTCACCGTGATTGATTCAAATAATTGATAGATTACACCGCTTATATCATTACCATTTGCGACCACACTAAAACTAGGTTTTAATCCCATAGTTTAATCCTTGTATTCGTTGAAAATTGGGTGTTAGTTTGTTCTGGTAGTTCAATCAATACGCCTTCTGGCAAAATTGGTGTCATTGCTGATAATCGTGGATTGGCATTAAAAATATTTTCCACCACTTTATTTTTAGTGTGTCCGTAATATTTATAGGCAATATAATCTACTGTATCGCCCGCTTTAGTTTGATATTGAGCCATACTTATAATCTCCCAATTGCACCGCGAATGATATTTGCAAGCCCCAAGCTTCCCATTACATCACTATGCTTCCTAAGGTTAATCGTAAATTCTTGACGGCGTGGTACACCAAATGCAGCATGTTTACTCTGCCCCTCAGAAACTTCTGTAATTATCCAATTGCCTAAAACCTTACCTGAGCCAGTAATCAATAGTTGAGGCTTACCCAACGAGCCTAATCCCCGTAAATTATCAAGCTGTCTTGTACCTCCATTCCATTCAGGGAAAATCACGCCAGTTAAAGTCATTGTGTCTTGTCCGGGTCCCAAAAACTGTAGATTATCCCAATCCCCAAAAACTGACTGTTCACCCCACTGATACTGTGTTGTTCTGTTTAATTCCTGATAGGCTGCCGTATAGACTCCAAATTTAAAGTCACCCAGGCGCATCATTGTGATAAAAGATCCATAAACTAACATTATTGCGCATACCCCCAATCGATCATTGAATTACGCTCTTCGACGCCCTGTTTTTGTTTCAGCTTTTGCATTACCTCTTGAGCTATTTCCTTTGGATTTTGATTAGGTGCGGCATGAATCGTAAATGAAAAGGAATTGTGGTTTACCTGATCGCGCCGATCTGATTGATTAATTCGAGCGGATTGACTCGAGTCAGAAGTTTTACTATTTGAAAATGGTTTGATTGCTTCAGGAATGTTATCGGCTTCAAAATTAGATTTTCTTGCAAATCCTTCACCTACAAATGAAGCTTTCGGCATTTCAACTTTTGGGACCTTCATTGGGAATGGTAATGCTGTAGTTTTTGGCTGTGTTGGCTGGGCAAGCGGTATTTGCGAAATAGATTTAACCTCTGCAACTTTTGAGCCTAGATCAAAACCTACAATTTTCCCAATTAAGTCAAAAACTTTACCGCCAAAATCTAAGATCCGCTTAAAACCATCAATCATCATGCGAAGTGGTGCCAAAACAGCATTGATTGCACCGCCCACCAATTGACCAAATCTTTGCCCAGCTGAGGTCGCTTTTTCTATATCCTCTTTACTCGCCTTAACTGGTGTGAGTAATTCTTTAAACCAATTCCATGCTTTAGAAACCGCAGTGCTCACCAGATCCCACGCTTTACCTAAAATTGGTACAGAAGCAATTAACTCAGATACAGCACTTGTGAAAGGTTCCATACCTTGTTTTAAGCCTTGCCAAAAACCTGCAAAGAAAGCTTTTATTCGATCCCAATTTTTGTAAATCGCAATACCAGCCCCAATTGCTACTGCTGCAACAGCGCCCCACGGAGTTCGTAGTAAAGCAAATCCAATTTGTTTTAATACAGGTCCAAATGATGAAAAAGCAGCTCTTGCGATGCCAAGTGGGTTTTTCATACCTAATATAGCTTGCCCTGTACTTTTGAACACTTTTGATAATCCGCTACTGCTTCCAAGCAATCGGATAAAAGAACCAGCAAGCCCTAAAATACTGGATCTCAAAAGCAATGACACAAGGCGCACAGCAATCAACCCAACTTTTAAAGCTGTTAAACCTACAACCACCTTTACAATTGTGCTTGTAAGTTCTGGATTTGCTTTGGTCCACTCAATCACTTTAACTACAAATGTTCCAAGCTTCTCAACACCAGCCGTAATATAGGGTAAGAGCACACTTCCAATAATTGTGCCTAATGCAGATAAACTATTTTTAAAAAGAATAATTGAATTGGCGGTTGTTTCAGATCGAGCCTGATACTCTGCTGCCATCGATCCAGCGTATTTGCTTTTATCGGCAACCATTCCTAGATTTTTTTCTAATGATTCAATATTGGTTAAAAGTGGTGCAATTGCGCCCAACGACTCCTTACCAAATAAATTAGATAAAACCGCTGCTTGTTTATGCTTTTCAAGTTTTGATACAGACTTTAAAACTTCCAATGTTGTGCCGTTGGCATCATTTTGCATTTGTTTTGAAATACGTTTGTAATCAAGCCCTAATTCTGCATAGGCTGCCTTTTGGCTTTTAGTGGCAGACTCACCAGCAACCAAAGCCAACATGGTATTTTTAATACCTGTTGCTGCAATTTCCTCCGAAATCCCCATACCACGTAACGTCGCACCAAGTGCAGCAATTGATCCCGAAGCGAAGCCCCCAACTTCACCCAATGGACCAATACGTTGAACAATATCCATAATGGCTTTGGCTGCAGCTGGTGTATTGTTGCCTAAATAGTTAATTTTATCGGCAAGCTCTACAACCTCATCTTGGTTCATGCGAAATGCGGTACGCATCTCTGCCATAGATTGCCCTGCAATATCCGCTGTGGTATCAAACGCCACTCCCATTTTGACTGCATCTTCAGCAAATCGAGTAAGCTCATTGGCTTTAATACCGGACTGACTACCTGCAGCCATAATTTTAGATATTTCAGTCGCGACCATTGGTAGGCGCGTTGATAGCATCAAAGCATCATCACTAATCTTTTTAAATTCTTGATCAGTACCGCTAAAGGTCTTTTTTACATCTGCCATTGCAGATTCAAAATCAATTGCCAATTTAACCGGGACACCGACAGTTACAGTCGAAGCAATAACAGATCCTAATTGCCATTTTAGATTTGATAGTTTTTCATTGTTTTCTAGTCTTGCTTTCTCAATCGAATTTAACTTACGTTGTTGCGATTCTAATTTTTTTAATTCGGCTGTAACGGCGCTATAACGTGAACGTAAATTATCAACGTTCTTACCCATTCCACCAAAAGTTTTGATCGAGTCGCCCAATTGGTTTTGAGTTTTTTTAAGTCGATTGACTTCCGAGCCAATTTTATTAAGTTCGCCCTTTGTGGTATTCATTACAGATTTAAAGGAACCTGATAATGCTCCTCCAATCGTAATGACTGCATTGAGTTTCTTATTTGACATAGCAAAACAATTTTAGAATCTGATTCACTATTTTTTATTTGTTTTGAAAATTTATCATTATTCAGTTTTTCATTAAAAAACCGCTCGAAAGCGGTTATTGATCATCTTCAGGCAATCCCTCACACCACCAAATTATTTCTGAAATTCTCATTTCCAAAATTTCAGCTTTTGACCATGAAGTGTGTGAAGCTAAACCGAGCACATAAGATCTTGCGACCTCTGTGCTCATGTTGTAAAAAGCTTAAATGCCTCTTGAATACGGCGATAATCTTTTAATGTCGCTGCCTTGATTTGATCCGGTGTAACACTACAAAGATTTGAAAACATCATGATCTCTTGAACCGCATCAGATTGACCCTTTGATTGCATTTCTGCAGCAAGCAAATCTTGTACTGTAGGCTCACGCATTACAATTACACCCACTTTCGCCCCATCAATATCAAGTGACTTGGCAAATGTAATTTCGAAATCGCCTGTAGCTGTTTCTTTTAGATATTCTGGAAGTTGATTTTGTTTAGACATTTTTTTAGATCCCAATTGCGTTACGAATATCAGCCAATACATCCACACCATCAATGATACGAACCATGTTAATCACATCAATTTCGTGAATGACTTTTCCACCAATGGTCTGTTTATAGTAAGTTAAGGACATATCGTATTTGTCTTTAGGTAATTCACCGGCTTTAACTTTACCCTGGCTAATTTTTACAACCTTACCTTGCATTGTGTGTTCAATAGCGGTGACAGTGCCGTCGAAACTCTCCATTGCTTCACGAACAATCACGGTTGTAGATTTACCTTGTTTAACTCCAAACAAAGCCAAAGTATCTCGGCTATGAGAGTTAAGAGTAAAGTCAGAAGTTAACTTTTTCATACCTGTGCGAATATCTATTGCCGCGTCCATCCCTGCAGCACGATAATCTTCGTTTTCTTCTTCCAACTCAGGAGGATTGTATTCATCGGCTTTACCCGCATAGCCTTTACCATCAATAAAGATATTCCAATTTTTGCGAATATCTGCTGCTACACCTGTCATACAACCCCCTTACGCAAAAATATCTTTGATGTAATCATCTACAAGATGAGAACGGAAAATAATGTGTTCAGCTGGATAAACTGGTGTGAAATCGAAATCAAAATAAATCTTTCCTGATTTAATTTGATCAGGGGTATTTAAGTCAGGATTTGCCCAACATTTACCGCCTAAAATTGCACCAATGTTTGTTAAATAGCGCAAATAACTATTTACTCCCTCGACCACATCACTCACATAATTTTTAGTAATACCACGGTCTACAGCCCAAAGATGGGCAGCTTTCAATGATTCGTCGATCATATCCGCAGTACGCACCACGCATAAAAATTGCCACTTAGAATCTGCTGATAACGTGCGATTTCCCCACAAACGATAACCGTTTTGGCGAATGATTGTATTTACTTTTGCTTCATTTAGGATATTCGCACGACAATTTGCGTCACCCATTTGAAAATCTATTGCGCGAACTGTGCCGACAATACCATTGATTTCCTGATTTGATGGTGACCACCACCAACCGCGCTCACTATCTGATTTTGCAATTAGACCTGCAACATGAGCACTTGAGAATGATTCAATTAATGTACCTTCTGAACCAACTTTTTTGGATTTTGGATCTACCAGATAAATACGCTTTGAACCAAAATCTTTCGCATAAGCTTGAGCATCTGAATCATTGGTATTCGGACCATCCGGAATAATGGTCGCTTTTAGTCGTTCAGCAATACCAACCAATTCAGCGACTACAGCATTGGAATTACCCTCTGTGCGTGTATGTGTAAAACCTGGTGCGATTAAAATCTTTGGAACAAACCCTAAGATGTTCTCAGAAGCAAGAAATGCATGAACACCTTCATAAGTACCGTTGTTCGCATCCACTCCACCCAAAACATTGGCAAGTGTCTCAGCTTCAGTCACGCCCTTTGCAACACGAGTGACAACAATAAGCGCGCCAATTTGATCAAAGATTGAATCTATAGCATCAGGCAAAGTACCAGTTAATCCAAGTTTTGCTGCTTCTATTCGAGATCCAGCGATTGAAACTGGAGTATTGAGTGGAAAAAGTTTCTCATCTGCATCGGGTGCGGTCCCGATTAATCCGATTACTGAACTTCGCACTGTGGTAATTGGTCTTACGCCATCATCTACAGTGACGTTTTCAATACCGTGAATGAAAGTGTCTGTCATGAATAAATCCATAATCATATTTAGATTTTGGATTCATTCTTGAATAAATTATGATTCTTTTCCTTATTCACTTTTTCACAGATAAATGACAAGCCAGAAATTGAGAAAGACTCTTTTTATAAGGTCATCGCATGTTGCCAAAGTTGATCAACTTGATCTTCACTAAGTTCAAGCATTTCACACATTGCATTCACTGATTTTGATTCTCGATGAAACTCAACTGATTCTGAGTATTCAATCTGCATACGTTTTCGTAGTTGCAGATCTGGAATGTTGTCGATCGTTGATTCAACTTTCTCAAGTAAATTGTTTTCTAGCAAAGCAAGTTTGAATTGACGACGAGTAAGAGCCGTGAGTGTAAGTAGAAAGGCTTCTCGTTTTTGCTGATCATTCCAATATTTCTCAGGATTTAAATGACGATCAATTTCGCTTTTTGTCATTTTTACAAAATCTTCAGTGATTAATTCATCTTGTGAACCGTCACTCTCGAATGCAAAAACTTCACCATTTTTTTTGAAATATTTCATTATGTTAGCTCCGACCATTTAGTGAATGTTCCATCAACACGGTAAGTTGTATATGGAGGCACTGTAATCTCACCACCCCTCGATGTACCCCAGGCTGTAGTATTTGAAAATGCAAATAGAAACTCACCTCCAACACTTATATTTGCATAAGCGTTATTGCCACCAGCTTCTAAATAAATAGCAACTTTGATAGGTACGGATCTGTTGTTGGTATATGTTGTATTGGCAGCACGTTGAGATGTTACATTGCGCCACGTTTGATTAATGCCAAGCCCTTGAACAACTGAAGCTGAAATATTTATATTCCCAGAATCATCAAAGCTTGCACTTCCTGAAAGTTGACCTGAAAGCGTCACTGAACCTTGTGGATCTAATGAACGCCATTCAGTAAAGTTTTGACCGCCATTCCAAGACTGTCGGACTGCCACAGATCCATTTACATTTTTATTATGTGCGTAATAAGTTTGATGAATCGTCGCTCCAGCTTTACGAACTTCTAAAATTCCATATCCATAGAATCCACTGATATTACTATCTGCAACAAGATAAAAACCATCTTCAAGAGAACTGTTTAAAGTTGAATTATTTGCATTTCCTAGATAGCGCATAGGAGCTGTAATATTAATATCACCTGTTCCATCAAATAGAACATTATTGATATTTCTGGCAATTTGTAACTTAGTTGCGGATGGTGCAATACCTTGCCCGTTGCCTGTTCCACCACAATCAACTGATAAGGGTACATAGCCTGTGGCTGGATCAAATGCCCCCCACTTTTGTTGGTTGATAAATAAATATCTACCTGTACTATTACTGATTGTTGTTTCAGCACGTGCTGTGAAGAAACCACCTGCAGTTAAAATATTCCCTTTAGAGTAAATACCATTTTCAGGAACATAGGAAACATCCGTATAATTTGAGGAAGCAAGTAATCCACCCGATAGAACTTTTTTAGCTATTCCACCATCATTAGAC
Organism: Acinetobacter sp. B-6; assembly: GCF_056930735.1. NCBI lineage: Bacteria > Pseudomonadati > Pseudomonadota > Gammaproteobacteria > Moraxellales > Moraxellaceae > Acinetobacter > Acinetobacter sp. B-6. The sequence continues at coordinate 112,838 of NZ_JBXPBY010000007.1, forward strand.
GTGAACCAAAAATCACTTTCACCTCTGAACTTTTGAGCATATATTGCACCAGCAACTTCTACATCACCATTAAACTTATTAGATCCAGTAAAAGTCTGATTATCGCTAAATGCAATTTCTTTCCAAGATGTCCAAGACCCATTATAAAACCGTCTAATGAATGTGCGATTTGTGTTGTATTCAGTAAATGTTTGCTTTGCACCTGCATGACGTTCTACAAAGAGTGAAAAAGCAAATGGTGTTGGTAAATTTAGAATAGTTGCAGCTTCAGCATCTGCATCACACCAATACAGTCCTGGTTCCTGATAATGGTTTAAATCACCGCTGGAGATTTTTGTTGATTTTGACAGTTTACTATCAAACAATGTTTTTCCTTGTGCTGCAGCCAACGCCTCAGTTACAGAAGTACTAGTCAATGTATTGTTTAGTTGTACTGCTCCTTGTACTGTTGTCGAAGCTGAAGGAAACATTCTATTGCCAGCACTTGTAATTCTCCCTTTGTTATCAACTGTAAATACTGGAATTTGTAATGTGTTCGCACCATAAGTACCAGCACTTGTATTTGCCATTGCTAAAACCATATTGATAGAAACATTAGATGTCCCATCAAAATAAGTCGTACCATTTGCATCACCTGCAATTGTAATATTTCGGGCAGTTTGCAATTTTGTAGCTGAAGCAACATTACTATTGGTATGTGCTATATTTTTCCATGAACCATAATTAGCATTTGTAGGTGCTGAACGTACTGCGATTTCACCAGAAGAATATCCAGTAGCCATTTGTAGTCGCCCTGGTGCATTTTTTTTGTAAGTTGTTTTTGTCTCAATATAAATAAAATCATCTGCAATATTGGGTGCATTTAATAAATTTATATTTTTAGAAACTAAAATACGCGATCCAAGTGGAAAATCATCAAAAGACTTAAAAGTTTGCTCAGTGAGATGATCTTGATAATAATCAACATCTTTTGCAAATGAATCAAAAAAAGAGTTTCCAACTTCAACCTTTTTTTCGTTTAATTTTTTGCCTTGATTTGCAGATAAGGGTTTTTTTGCATCACTTGAATTTAGATCATCAATTGCGTCTACAGTCGGTTGAGGATTTAGCTTACTATAAATTTCATACCATTCTGACCACTCTTGATAATAAGATCGAATATATTGTTTTGTACCACCACCATTGTAAGTTGTTAGCCTTTGAACAACGCCTGCGGTAATATCCACTTGTAGAGTGAAAGATAACCATGTTGGACTGTTTTTAATAGTTGCAGCATAAACGTCTAGATCGACAAAGAAGCTTCCTTGAGTTTTATAATTATTTAAATCAGCATTTACAGGAATATTAATTGCTTTATTGAGTTTATTATCCTCTAAATATTTTCCTTGTTTTGCCGAGAGTGGTTTTTTTGAATCATCTGTCGTTAGATTATCTACAATTTCATTTCGACGAATATAATTGGTATTTACCCATTCACGAGTTGCATAGATTAACGAGTCATCAAGATAAAGTGCAATCACTTCAGCATTTTGAACATTAATAATAAGTTTAAGGTTTATTTCTCGTGCACCACCTTCATCGGCTAAAGGCTTATAAGTTGGTGGGTAGTTTGAGTTTACGACCATTGTAGCGCCAGCATATAACCCAAGCTCACGGATGTAAAAACCGCCTACATTGCTTGGGATGATTGCCTCACATACAATTTGATTGGCATTACTACTGCTAATTTCAACGACATTGAGTGCAATTCTTGCCTTTTCATTTATAAGTGCTGAGCGTGTTTCGGAAGGTGTAGGAACTGAACCGTTACCATCACCAAGGGCAATATGTGAATAATTAACTTTATTATTGACTGTGGCATTTGCAATAAGTGCCTTACCGTTGTTTGTTAATATGCCTTTATACACTGTTGCCATTGATCGATTACTCTACATAAATTGTGACTGTCTCCGCACCATGTACACCAACCGCAACACGCGGAATACAAACAGGTTGAACATTGATTGTTAGGTTTGTCAGTGGTCGGCTTGCTGGTTTATTTTCTGAAATTAACCGATCTACTTCCTTATACACTTCTTCACTTAGCTCACGACCATTAAGGTCAAGCTCTAAATAGAAAGTACCTGGTATCCCTTGCGGAACGGTTTGCCACCACTCTGTAATTTTTGATTCATATCCGAAAGGTTCTAAGGCATTTAAAATAGCCTTGCGTGTCCCTTTGATTTTATGTCTATTGAAAGATTGCTTTAAAATTGCGCGCTTTAATGATGGCGTCCAGTCATCACGCCAATAATCAACTGAATATTGAATCGCTAGAAAATTTAGGAATTGATCTGGTACAGAATCAATATTAATCAATACATTCAATCGAGGCTCAATTTTAAATGTATTGCTTAGAGTTTCTGCTAAATTGTATTCAAGTTCGGTTGAGTTGGAAGGCAATAATTTTTTCATTCATAAACCTCAACCTGTATATCAATATTTGTGCAATAACTCGCTTGAGACGAATCTATAATGATGTCTTGTACCGGGGAAATTATTTCCACATGTTCCACACCAGAAATATGTAAGACTGAATAGATTGCAGACTTGCGGACAGAGCGACCGATACGGCGCTGATCTCTGATATAGCTGTTTAAATTTTCTCTGGCTTGCTGCAACAAGGTACTATTTTTAGCAGTTTGAGCCACATAGATTTTTGCTTGAATGTCATAATTTACAATACCAATAGAATGCACTGTTGGACGGTCGCAAACTGGTCTGACACTTTCATCGTTGAGTGCGAGCTGAACAATATCAATTAATTCTTGAGATGCCGCCCCAGTCTCAGAATCATTTTGCAAAATGTAAATATCCAAGAAATACGGCTTATTTGGTGGAGAAACTACGGACACATCCCCCACACGACCATCGGCACTATGTGCAAAAAATTTATATGAAGATGTTGGACCAGCAACGCTTAAACTATTCATTGCCAAGATATAGCGATAACGTAGATCGTCATCAGTTTCCATAATTGCTGGCATTGGCGGCGTAACTGTATTATCTGCTGGACAAATGACTAATCGTTTTATATTTCGATCTGCAACTAAATTCTCTAAATCCGAACCTGTTGAATACATCACCAATAAAGATTTAACATCCTCGTTACGCTCCTGGCAGAATATCAATTCTAAATAAGCGCAATATTCCAATAATTTAGTCACTGGATCTGATTCACGTTTTAAGGTTTTTTCAATTTCTTCACGATCTTCAGGATTGTAAAGCGCGATAAATCCCTCTTTTCGTTTAGAAAGAATTTCTTCAAAATTCAGTTCTTTGATTAACTTTGGCGGTGTTAAATATTCAAAATTAATACCTGTCATTTTTCACCTACCTTATTACAATCCCATCCAGTTTAATTGCCTTACCATCCAGCAGATATTTACCTGTCAGCGTTAAAACCAATTGCCCTTTGGTTGCGCTGGTAATATCAATTTGCTCTAACTGCAAACGGTCTTCCCACTGATTTAATGCTTCAGCCACAGCCGCATAAATATCTACTAATGTTTCTCGATTTGTCGGCGCATCGATCAATTCAAATAATCGAGATCCGTATTCACGGCGCATGACTCTTGAGCCAATTGGCGTAGTCAAAATATCAACAATGCTTTGTCTTAAATGCTCAATACCTGTGAGCTCACGACCATGGATTCGACTCATCCCCATTAGTTGACCTCGCCTGAATTATCACCACCGCTTTTAACTTTATTATGAGTATGTGAGCCACCAATATTTTTGCCATTGTGTGTCACTGAACCACCAGTAAAACTAACATTGCCAGACATTGTGGATTTGCCTTTTACTGCCAATGCACCGCCAACGGATAAATTGCCTGTGCATGTGGTTTCTGGTGCATCTATCTGAACATGACTACATTTAACAATGACTTCTCCACCTGCTTGAGATGCATCGACAGTCAAGGTATGTGATTGCTTGTCATATTCAATATAAGTGCCATCCACATATATTGTTTTAGGATTAGCGTTTTTATTGGGGTTCGGAAATTTCTCTTGTGTAATTGAAAATGCAATGACCCCTTGTGCAATATCACCACTGGGCGAAAGTACACAGACTTGCTCACCTTCGCTGGGTGCATTGCCTGAACGATCATCACCAGCACGGGATTTAGCCCATTCAAGCCCTGTCACCAGTAAACCATCGAAATCCACTGCTGCTGTCATCGTCTCAAAATCAACAGACTCAATGCGCCCATAGCGAATTAAATCACCTAACATTCGATCCATATTGGCATTGGCATAACTCAAAGCTCTACCTCCTGATAATCTTGCTCATGACCTATACCTACATCAGGCGTATAGCTATAAACAGGGATCGGGGTTTCACCAATCTGCTTCCAAATATTTTCCCCAACTAGAATTGGGATTGAGAAATCCACACGCCATACTTCATAACTTTTTAAGCTTGGGTAAAAATGATCTTGTGTCAAAGCATCCAATGAAGCTGGTCCAACGGCAATAGATCCGTTATAGGCATGGAAGCGTTTATTTTTAAAAATATAATAAGCAACTTGAGCCGCTAAAGAACGAATATTGATTTTAGAGTTTTGTCTTTCAAAGCTGTCAATCACTCTGGCTTCAACTCTTGCGATCAATGGAAGTTGCTCAGATCCACTATCCCCATCAAGATTTATTTCAAAATCCATTTCCAGAAATAATGCAGGGAGTTCATTCAGTGTTGGCGGCTTGCGTTCTTCTTCTGATCGATAAAATTCAACCAATTTAAACTTTGGAAATTGTTCACGAAGTTTTTTTTCTATTGTCGCGTGTAGATTGAATAAATCTACCCCATCCATTTCATCTGCCATTTTAATTCATGCTCCAATGTCTTAAAAAACTGTTCATGAAATTCCACTGAATTAAACTCAACACCTTCAAGATATGCATCAGCTTGTGGCTTAATAATTTCAACCTGTTTTTCAATGGGTAAACGTGCTTTACCTATCCGTTTAAAAACTTGATTTTTACGCTTAGAAATAAAAGCCTCATCCACTTTTCGCTTACTGGCTGTTACCCCTTTTTGTGTTTGTCTTGGGTTTAAGTGAATCAAGGCAATATCATTCAATCCATAAAACAACCGTATTGAAAATCCTGAACCTGATTGAACGATGGTACTTTTCTTTAAACGGCGTCTGAGTATTTTTTGAGTCAAAGCCAATTCACTGCTTAAACCTCTGACTGTTCGGGTACTCATCCATTTCGCCATCTTGTTTAAAGTACGTTTTAGAGCAACTTTAGCTTGGTTTTCCGAGGGTTCAAGTTCAGCAACTATTGCCTCAATGCCTTCAGATCGAATATCAAATTGAATCATCTCGCTCTTCTAACTTTAAGATACAAAACCCCGTACCATCCCTTTGCGGATAAGTCATAATATTAAAGGTACGCCCATCATCCAAAATCAAACGATCCATTTTCTTAACATCGAAAACATCAATTTCTTTACAAGTAAAGCGTGGCTCAATTGCATCGACTTCATATTCGCCGAGTTGGGCATTTAGATAAGGTTCATCAAAAATGCCCGTAATATTTCGATTGGGTGAACAATCCAAAAATTCGATAGTGACGGTTATGGCAAAACCGCCCTTATCATCTTTTTGTAGAAATACGTCTAAATTTTCCCAACTTGGCGAAGGCATTGATTATTCCTCTGCAGCGGATTGAATAGCTTCAATCATTTGCTTTTTATTTAAACTTTTATCTAAGTCAACATCATATTCAGACTTAGCAAATTCAATCAGCTGGGGCATCGTTAACTTAGATAAATCAACTTCATTGGAATCTGTTTCTTCAAGTGTGCCACGACCTCGGTAAAGCAATTCTTTTGCCAATTGTTCATTGATCTCAACTTCTTCACCCGCACGGCGAATAACACCCTCAATAACGACTGCTGCGGTTAATTTAATCAATACTTTACTCATTTTAATATCCTGATATTTGATTCTAAAAAGCTACCTTTCGATAGCTTTAGAAATTTGAATTAAGGTGTTTTTTTGCCGTAGCAAATAGACTCACTATTACGCAATACAAAATCTACATCTTGGAAAGCGACAATTCGTAATCCACCGCTCGAACTTAATGAATAAGGGTCTAGTGTGAGATCCAGCCCACCCCAAAGACCAATAATTAAATCTGCAAAGTTACCAAAGAAAATATCTCCATCCTCAATCTGATTGGTGATTTCTGTGCGATAACCGTTGACTGTACCACCTGTTTCCCAAATAACACTTTCAGTACCCGTGCCGAACTTAGGAGCAGTTTTACAATGTCCGCGCATTAATGAGTTCATGACATAAGCCATGCGATCCACGTTGGCATTATCTGCAGCAATTTGACTTTCCATGTCGACAATTTCTTTATAGCTCGGATTTAACGCGGCAAAAGGAACCGCATTAATACCCGACATATTTTTAATGCCTAAAGGTTGTTTGTCCGTTCCTGTGCCGTAATAACCTGCTATATCAATGGTTAAAGCCAAAGCTTGGTTAATATCATCCCATACCAAACTTTCTGCATCTGGTGAACTTTGTTGCATCAAACTACGTGTAATATCAACAAGCGCGCCTACAGTTTTTGGTTTTAACTCTTTTTGACCTGTAGTCGGGTTGCTGCCTGCAACATTATCACCTTCACCAACCCAATAGGCGGTAGCTCCACCGGTTGCTTTTGGAATTTCAACATTCCCCACCAAGCCAGACATATGACGACCAAGTTGCATAATCGTGGTACGACTACGCAATAAATCAATAAACATATCTCCACGATGATTAGTCCCTAACAGACTTCCACCTGCGCCAGTGCCCCCACCCAAATCAAAAGCACGTTGTTGATTTTGAGGGATTGAACGGCTTAATACATCAGCAGGTACTAAAATACCCTGAGCAGTACGCCCATAGGCTCGCTCTGCTGCTGCACTACACTCAAACTCAAATGCAGCAGCTTCACGTTCTGAGGCGCTTGCGTTAGGGCGTAAAGCTCGGATAGCTCTGAATAGTGAAAACTGGCGTGTTTCATCATCAGTTAAACCAATATTTGCATTATTGGATTTTGGTTGTTCAGTAATTGGCTTGCCTTGGCGCTCATGCATTTTGTCTAAAATTGCAGTTTGAAATTCAGCTGGTGATTTTCGTTGACCAATATACTCAGTTGCCAATTCAGGCATATTGTATTTTTGACCCAATTCTAAAATTTCACGTGTTCGCGCATGTTCTTGTTCTGCTCCGCGTGTCGCTGTATCTTCAGCCTTGCGAAGAATCTCAATTGCACCAAAACGCTCACCTTTATCATTGAGCTGTTGGCGACAGTAATTACCGTCTTTGTCTGTAAAATGATCCCAATTCATATAAAACGCTCTTTGCTGATTGACTTGAGTTTTAACTTCAATAGGTTCATTTTGCTGAGTGGGTAAATTGTTTTCATTATTCACTTTTTCATTAGAACGACCTACGCCCACGGATGTATCCGCTGGAATAGAAACAGAAGAAATTTCATAGGGTTGCCATTCTGTAATCAGGTAAACATCTTCATGCTCACGCTGTTCCTTCAGAATTGCTTTTTTGATGATGTAACCCACGCTGATATTGGTACGAATTAGATCTACAATATCCTGTAGAATTTCTTCTCCGCGGGACGACTTACTTAATCGTACTAAAGCGCGCCCTTTACGCTGAGAATGGTCAAGCCATGCACTTTCAACAACACCGACTTGATCACGAGAATTATGATCCAGTAAGAATGGCGCACGAGCATTTAAACGACTGAAATCAATTGCACCCTGAGAGTGATCCAAAATCTCAACACCGAACCAACGCCCAACCTCTGCCTCACTTGAAAATGAAAGCTCTGCAGTACGTTTTTCAAGATCAACCTTAAAATCATCTACGACATAAGAACGAAATAATTTATCTTTATTAAAATCAGGCAATGGCTTTGTTTGAGATGCATCACGTTTAAAGTACGCACCTGCAAGCAACCCGCACACAATTGAAGTCGATAACTTAGACTTTTTCATTACACACCCTCTTTTGGTCGCCCAACTGCGCCAACTTGTTTTTTACCCATACTTGTTAAAACCATTTCTTCAGCCACTTCTTTTGTTATGCCTTGATCTACCAACAAATCAATCATTGCTCTGGTATCCCTTGCGATTTCTGCCCATACCGTTTGTGGGTCTTTGCCTTGCTCTCTAATCAGTGCACCAGGTGAAGTCAACATATTATTTTTAGACTTTTCCGCTGCTGCCACATCGCTAGATGGGTCAATCCATGCCCAACGGCGAGGTTGCCAAGACACAGATTTATAACGTTCAAGATCAAGCGCTTTTAGTGGAATATTGCCTTTTTTAATCACACCTTTAAGCAAAGAATATTCAAGCCAAGCGTTATATACGGGTTCAACTAATGACTCGATCAGCCATTGCTGTAATTCTTTCCAGTGTTCACGCTCATCTAATGTGCCCTGTCGAATACTTGAAAAATTCACACCTTCCAAATCAGAGGCGAGATTGTTGTAAAGCACACCCATGCCCGCTGCCATTGAGCGCAGCATTGCCTTATGGAATGGAAGAAATTCGCCAGTGGGGTAATTAGGTGACCATTCTTTTAATTGAGCACCTTGAGGTAACATCGGAAATTCACCAGCCTGAGACTCAATAACAATTTCATCTTCTTCAGGGTCAAACTCTGGACCACTTGCGTCCTTATCCCACTGAATGAATCCCATTTTGTTAGCTGAAACACGTGCATTGACAATGGCTGAATCTTCAAACTCTGCCAATTGCTTCATGCGAAATAAACTGGTTGCGGTCCAAGGTAATCCGCGCTTTTGCCCTACAATGTCATCTAAAAAACCGTGAATAACATCTTCAGCCATCACTTTAATGTAATTTGCAGATCCATATTTATATTGAGCATTTTGTTCGGTAGAGGCATCAAAATAGTAAGCAATCGGGCGACCGAATTTATTAAACTCAATCCCTTGGCGAATGAAATTACCATTTGATAATTTATCTGAATAATGCACTGGACAACGTTGAGCATCTAAAATTTGCAAAGCAAAACCATACTGCCCAGCTTCTTGACCTCGAATAATTCTTATAAAAAATTCTCCATCTTTGGCGGCAGATATGACACAAGCTCTTTGCAATGAGCGCCAAGACTTCTTCCCTTGAATATCACAAATAGACTTCTTGCCCCATTGCTCCCAAGCCTGCTCAATAGAGTCATTCACTTTATTGTCGAGTTTTCCAGCACTGTTTTTGATTTGTGCCTGAAGTGTGACACCTTGTGGACCTACAATATTTTGATGGGTGAGGCGTAAAAATTGTTTACCATAATCATTATTGGCGCATTGCTCGCGACTCCGCGCGACAATAATTTTTTGATAGCGCTCAATGATTAAATCTGCGGGTAAAGGCGAGGATGACCACTTTGAAGTAAGCCGATCTGTAACCCCAGCTTTAAACATTCGACTAGCAGTTTGAAATACACGTCCAGCTCTTTTTTTTATTGAGTCATTATTGATCTTAACTTCTGGTAATGCAGAAATATCAGGGGTTTCAGGTATGGTTCGCTTCAATCCAAACATGAGCATTTACCCCAACTTCACGCGCACGACTTTACCAAAAATACTTTTGCCACTTGACTTGGCAATTTCTCTTGATACTTCAGCACGATATTGATTTCGTAATTTTATAAGGGTGTCTAAGGGTGTTCTAAATAATTCCCTGTTGTTTAATCGATAGCGTTCTTGGTCTAAGGTTGCTCGCCCCTCAATTACAGCTTCTAATGCTTCAAGTGTTTTCTTGGCATGTGAACGTGTATCAACTTGACCAGTTACCGCAGCTAAATCTGTAATAACTTCAACAGAACCCGCTTCAATTTCTTCAACTTCGCCAAAATCATTGACAGCGCGTAAAGAAAAACCGTAATAGCCTGATTTATAGTTTTTTGTGACATCAGCAGATACGTTTAAAACGTGGAGATTTCCATCTTTCTCAGCACTAATATCAATGCTTGATGGTCCACGCAAATAAGCTTTAACAGCCCATAAGGAGGCTGGGTACGCTGTTAAATTAATGTTGTGCTTGAGTGTTAAGCCTGCTGTGATTTTTTGTGGAAATACCATAAAAAATGATTACCGAAACTGAGCTGTTATGCCCATCTTCGATAATCATTAAAATTTTTTCATTATTCATTTTTTCATCTATCTAACTATTAAACTAAAAAGTCTTACTTTTTATTTCCGAATACTCTTTTCTTTTTAACTATTACCGTGGATGACTTTTTTTTAACAACTGTATTTACTCGAGTTTTTTTCGGTTCAATCATTTCGGTTTTTACATTTTCGATGACTGCTGCATCAGTGAGTACACGTTCAGAAATACGTTTTAAATTAGGATTCATAATCTTTAATGCTGCCAAAGCATAAACACGACAATCCAGCGCCTCATTCCGTGCTCGGTCTGGTTTATGCCACTCTCTAATTGGTTGACCTTTGATGTATTTAATGACCAATTTTTCCGCTGTAAGTTGCTTATACCACTCTGTTTCTCGCTGAATAGGAAAATGGCAATAACCCGGTCCCACTCGATCCGATTCCAAACGACGAGATACCATTAATTTTGCTTCGTCTACACCAACAAGCCACAAATCAATTTTACGTTTATCCTTCCCTGATTGCTTTCGCTGTGGTGTTTGTACTATGGGTAAGCCCCATCCACCACGACCTTTGATTGCAAAAAGCTTTCTATTGCGGCGATTTTTAACGTACTCATAAGCCGCTTGTGTACATCCTGCAGTACCACCGGTATCCAGACAAGTTGCTGATATAGTTAGTTGTGAGCCAGACTCATGCAGATAAGATTCTGCAAGAACATCGTCTAACTGCTCCCATACTTCCTCACCAAGCGGATCACCCCACAACACACGATAATCTACAGACCAGCTTTCCTCGCCAAGTCCCCATGCGACAATTTCAAGTTCTAAACGGTCCATTTGCATATCGACACCACAAGTGAGATACACACCATTTAGCGGAACGATCGCTTTATATTCCTCAGCTCGTGCCTGCAAAGAATCAGGATCTACCTTATCTGCATTTTCCTCATAGGTTTCACCCAAAGATACATTTACAAATACCTGTAAATCATCCAAAGCCAATTTATCTAAATAGGATTGGACAATGTCTCGCATTTTTCGGAATGTTGAAAGCATCTCCGGGGCATGGAAACTGATATGACCTTTAAAGGGTAATTCTGCTTTCCAGCCATAACCGTTTTTCTCTGCATTTCGGATGGCTGCAATACGCTCCCCATCTGTCCAAATCTCATTACAACATTCACACCTATAGCCCGCTGTTTCTACTAAATGTGTTTGTTCTAAATCTTCTCGGGCATCTTGAATATTTTTAGATTTTCGCCCCTGCCAAGTCACATTTTCCCATTTTAAAAATTGTGCTTCTCCACAGTGAGGACAAGGAACATAGTACCTACGGCGGTCACCGTTATAATATGCCGTTTCTACACGACTTGCCCCCTTAACTGTGGGTGTACTGGATTCAGTTCTTAAAGCTTGATCGCCAAATGTTGCTGAACGTTGGGAAAGTAACTCAATTGGATCACCTTCGCTTGTAGCTTCCATGCCATCGATTTCATCTGCATGTGTCACTGGTGCAGATCTTGAACGCAATGTTTTAGGAGAACCAGCCCAAGAAAACATCAGCCAACCACCAATATATGAAATCATTCGGCTGTTATTTACACCTTCGCGGCTTCTTGGTTTTGCCATTTTTTTAGAAATTGATTTATTCGCCTCGATCATTGGTCTAAGTTTAGTTTCTAAAAATGTTTGCACGTCCCCTTGTGTAGGTTGGACAAATATCTGAGACTTTGGCTCATGTTCGATAAAGTAGCCTGTTGCACACTGCTGAATTGTTGTTTTGCCTAACTGAGCACCTGTCATATATGTGACACGGCGTACACCATATTCTTTGATAGCATCCAGCATTCCTCGCTGATAAGGTGCATTATCAAAATTTATGGGACCAGGTATGGCATTACCCACTGGAATTTTAATATTTCTCTCCGCCCACTCACTCGGCTTAATGTCAGGTGGTGGCATCAAGAAAGACATTGAGCGTTTAAGAGAATTTACGACTGACTCAAAATTACTAAAGATTGATAAATCACTCATCGTCATCATCCTCAATATCTGAGTCGGCTACTGTTTCAAGCGCTAAAACTAATTCAGCTCTTAATTTTTCTTTAAATGTGCGCTCATCTGTTTCACCTAATAACTGTAAAACCGCACGTTGAGGGATGTTTAGAATGTTTGATCGAATAATACTAAATGCAATGGATTGAGCACGCTCAAACTCTGAAATTAATGCCACTTCACCTTTTTCTTTTGCCAGTTTTAATTCTGCCAATTCGGTTTCTGCTTTTTGTTTTCGTAGTTCTAATTCTTCTTTATTGTCAGGTATTCCACCTGTTGCATTATCCACTGCTTGATCTTGAAGCCACTGGGAGATCTGAGCGGTGTTAAACTGCCATTCACTCCCTTTTCCATGACCTCGGACTACTACTGGACAACCTCTTTTAACCCAAGCATCAACCGTAGTTAAAGCAACTCCAAAAACATCTGAAAGCCCCTTTCTACTTACGTTTTGACCTTTACTTGAGACTGCCATAAAAGCACTTTTTCCAATCCTTATTTTGCTGAGAAGTAGTAGTATGTTTTATTTTAAAAATTCACGCAGATATGAAATCCTGCGAGGTCTTTGCCCCCGCTTGGGGTCACCCCCTGAAAGTACCTTCGATAATGATAATTATTCTCAACTATAAAAGATTTATTAATGTTAATATTTTCAACAACTTGAAGTATACCAATGCATCTCACATTAATAATTTCTTGGTTCATCAGAAGCCTGCCTTGATTACCCATTGACCTGTTCGCATCTGCTCTGCATGACGTTTAGCGCGTTGTGGTGTCTGCTTTGCCCAAAGAGAGTTAAGCATCCCTGTTGCTGCACTTTCATAGCGACCTGTGCGAATCATCTCAAGCGTATTCTTAAAGCCTAACAAGCCCTCTACACCCATCTGAAATGACATAGACAGCAATACACCACGGCGTGCATCATCTAATGATTTGAACCACGGTAGTTTTTGTTCAAGCAAGATTAAGCGTTTTTGAATATCGTTATTAAGCAAGTAAGCCGACTCTTCAGCTGTGATGCCCCCACCCTTACGGCGATCAATCAGACGACCAACGCCAATCGTTGAATATCCCAAATGATCTTTATACTCTGAAAGAACTTCACCCTCTTCAGCACGTAATAAGCGAGTCATTTGCTCATCAAAATTACTCATTACTTTTTACCTCGACTTAGCCAGCTCTTTATCATTTCACCAAAATAAGTGAAAAAGCTTTGATTCTTATATTCACCATTTTTTATCCAGGACGTAAGCTCTTGAATAACCATACCGCCAAACGCACCTAACAAGAATCCAATACCACCGGCATGCACTGGTTCAAGGTCTAACCAATAGATAACGACTTGTGTCAAATAATGAGCAGTTAAAGCGCCTGAAAGTATGAATACAGTGTAATCATGCCAGGTCTTTAATCTGTCTTTGTGGTATCTAGTCACTACTGAAGCTCCTAAAAAACCAGCGATGAAATACTGAATATTGTCCCAAAACTTCAAAATTGCTTCATAAACTTCATGCCAGTTCATTACACTAAGTTCTCAAAATTATTTATTTGATGATTTTTAAATTTTTGTTGTTTTATTTCATTATTCACTTTTTCATAACTTTTACAAAAAAGTCTCCTTCAGGAGACTTTTTTGTAAAAACTTAAGTAACAACAATATCTTCAAATATCTCATCTAATTTCTTTATATCAAACTTAGAAAATCCCAGTAAGTTCAGAGCCTTAGCTTTTTTAGTAAAGTTTGAATCTCCTGTTACCAACATCTTACTTTTACTTGCTAATAAATAATGCGTACAGTCTAAATAAAAATTAATAGGTTTATTCCGCTTATTAAAATTCTCCCCAAAAGCGCCTCGTGGATTGGTAAAATTGATAATATGATAAGCTATAAACATTTTTTCAAGCTTACTTAATTGATTTATATCTTTCCCTATAAATTTAATATATTTATCTAAGAACTTGTTAGCTTCTTGTATATTTTTTTCACTGATTTTTGAGAACTTAATTAGTCCTATTATCATTTCTTTAAACTCTTCTCTCTGAGTCTCTGGAAAATAATCATGGGCAGCATTCTCATAATATTTAATTTCACGAACACTATTTATAAATTCATTCATAAAATTTACATCATCAGAATTTTCCCAGCAATCACTTAAGAGCTGTTCTAAACTATCTGAATCAAAAATCCCTCTATCATTAATATATTTATTTAAAATCGATGTTTCTTTAAGTTTAGAAGTATCTACCTGTATGCTCGGAAAACTAACCTTAAATTTAAATTCCTGTTTATCTTCTTTGCTTACATTTGAATTAATAAGGTCTTGATAAAATTCGAATACACCGTATCCTGTTTTAACACCCTTTATTTTAGAAAATCTTGTTAATACATTTTCTCGTAATTTTGGAATATTTACCAAAAGAGTTCCATCACAAAACTCGTTTGCTAAGAAATATAAATCCTTTTGAATTTCAATAGGATCTGTAGAGTTCATTAAGTCATCAAGATGAGCATGAGAAAGTGGTGTTCTAAATTTTTTTTGAATATTTTTGAATTCAATCCATTTTTTATTTGCTTCTGGGTCAGAATCTTTTTTATAATATATTTTTGACTTCAAATCCTGAATAGCATTCCAATCAAAATATATATAATCATCTTTTAAAAAATCATCTTCATCTAAATTCATATTATCTCCTTACTAACATCTATATAAAATAGATCGAATTTGTTACAAGTTTAGATTCTTATTCTTAGTAATACAATCTTTGTTTTTCCGAAGCAACCAATAAAACGCCTCTTGTCGATAAGTTAAAAAATGCTGCTAATTGCTCTAAGCTATAGCCTTGCTTCAACATATCAATAATCCCTGCATTCCTTCTTTTTAGAATTATGTGCTTACAAAGTGAAAGAATTAATAACTCCCCACCAAACTCTTTGCATAACTTCAACGCATCGGCATAGCCTAAAATTTCAATCAACTTATGATCAAACCCTAACCGAGATTCTTTCGGTACATACAGAAGCAATTGTCCTTCACCATTTCGCTTCTTTGATTTATATCTTGGGTATTGGCTCACTAAAAACAGTGCTTGTTGCTTTCCTATAATTTCAGCAATAGAACGAATATCACCAGTCAAATCATTAATGTTTTCGGTCATAGTATCTTCCATTTAGGCATACGATATACGACTAAATAAACCACTCCTAAGATCCACATCACGTCTATAGGATCTGGATTGTACGAATAATTCTTGTATGCCATTGCTGAAGCTGCAAGCGCGATAAATAAGAAAAAGTTATCTTGAAAGACTAGTTGCCTATTCCAACCTTTTGGAGCACCAATAGAAAAAACAGAAGTGAGGAATACTGCAGTCACCAAGGCAAGCAAAATAGTGAATATTGGAATTAACAAATGGCTCAAAGCGATACACCTCCAAAATTTGCAAAACGCTTGTGAACCAACATTGCTGCATCTCTTGAATGCTCATTGGTTCGACCAAGCCATTTAGTAATTTTTTGAAATGTGGCTGCTTTAACTTTTGTCGTATTTGCTTTTGGGTGAATCATCAAATAATTGATTTTATTTTCAATGCACCATGTTTCCCATATTTGTGCATCACGTTTGATAGATCCAACGCCTTGAGCTTTTTCTCGTCCTCCGGTAAACCATGTTCTTAAACGAGCATCTTCGATGTATAAACAAACATTAGGATTTCCATATTGCTCAATAATCTCTTGAACGCGTGCCATAGCTTGAGTAATCGTTAAGCAATTGACCTGTACCAGTTCGCCACCATCTCCACGATCAATCGCCATTGCAAAGCCGGTATTTACACCTGTATCGATACCGATCATCACTTTTTCAAATGAAGAAAATTTATCAATGGCACTCATGCAACTTTCCTATTTTGTTTTGATTTAAATCCGACTGCCTGCAGGTGTGATTTCCAGTTCTGTAGCTCATTCGGATCTGAGAGTTTTGCAGCAATCCGGCTTGTTAGTTTTTCAAAGGATTCACCTGGCATACTGAACTCATCGATGACGTCTGGAAGTTGAGCTAATTTGTTGGCAAAAACATAAATCTGCTGAGGTGACGAGAAAAATACAGAATCAGAATCACCGCTTGATTTTCCATTTTGCGCTATGTCGTATTTGTGACGGTTTCTCAAAAGTGTGTCAGCGAAGTGGTAAATCAAAAGATCATCACAAAGATCCTTGTCGGCATTGAAAAGTTCGAAAGCTCTTTTTTCACGTTCGAACCAACTTGCTTCGATAATCGACTTTGGCACTACCGTCGGATCAGCTTGATCTAATTCCCAACGAAGTTTTTTCAAACAAAGCCAGTCTTTTTTATTTTTAGATTCTAATGGGAGATTCCTTGGGAGATTCTGTGTCCCAAAATTGGTACTGGTCTCGGTACCAATTTTGGTACTGGTTCCAGTTCCATTATTGGTACTAGTACCGTTTTTGGAACTAGTACCTAAATTGACACCTGTACCATTTTTGGTACTAGTCCCCTTTTTGGTACTGGTGTCTGAATAATCTTCACGTCCAAATACACCAATTAATTGATAAACCTTAACCCCGTTCCCTTTGATTTCACCTGTAAATTGGATCAATTTTTTGAGTTCAAGTTCATCTAAAACTTTGATAATCGTTTTGCGATTTAGCGTAGTGTCTTTCTCTAAGCGCTTTATGCTTGGAAAGCACTTATGATCATCACCGGCTCGATCAGCAAGAGCTAAAAGTACAAGCCTTTCGCTTGCACCTGAGACTGTAGCTTTCCATGCCCATACGGTTGCATCTAAGCTCATATTTCACCGACCTTAGGCATTTCATATATGAAACTGCCATACATTAAAATTTTATTAGCTTTGAGTAAGCTTGCGACAATCTCACCAGCTTGATACACCGTTAAGCGGTGTTCATTGATGAGCATTTCCATAAATTCATGCTTTGTGACTGCAGCATTTTTCTCATCACGATTAATCTTTCTTAAATTTGCTTTTCGGATTTCAAGAAATGTATCTAAAGACTTTAGTGCAGGTTCATACCAGGATTGAGTCCATTGCCTTTGTTTATGCTCTGGAGCTTTTTTAAATACCTTGTTAGTTGTCATGAAACCTCCGCAAGAGATAACTCTATTGGACTTAAACGGCGCTTCATCATGAGTTCAGTGGTTGTTGCGGTACGAATAGCACTTTCAGCTACTCGACCAATGCGGTGATCCGTTGTCCAATACTTACCATCGAATTCTTTAAGCGTAATAAGTTCATTTATCGATAAAAGATTAAGGTTCTTTAAAACCACTACATCACCAGGTAAAAAATTGGATTGATTGTTTTCGCTTATTTGTTGTGCTACATTTGATTTCATATTCATTCCTGATATGTGTGAATATATGAAGCCTGACCTCGAACATCAGGCTTTTTCAATTTCATTACCTGCTGTGTATTTCTTCATTTGTTTTAATGCTGCTTGATCAACCGCAGTCGCCAGCTCAATTAAATTCTGTGTGAGTTGGTGTATCTCTTCATATTCTTGTGGTGTCACAACACCATCTTCATAAGCGTCATAAACAACCTTGTTGGCTTTGCCTGACTTTATGTTGTGTTGCATCATTGCTTCAAAAATTGAAAGCTCATGGTGCTTACTCCGATCACAACTCACAGGAACTAAGGCAAAACCAAGTTCATGCGCCCAAATTTTTAACAATGCTGGGTTTTGCGTGTAATAAAGAATTGCTTCAAGTTTCTTAATACTTGGTAAGTGGTTCGGCATATTGATATTTGCGTAATTGCAAACTGTGTTATGCGAATCCCCTATTACCTGCGCGATGTCTTTAGGAGTAAAACCTGGAGTTTTGCTTATCATTTGCCAAATTGCGTTTTGGGCTTCTCGGCTTAAATTTAATTCCATATGTGAAACCTTGTTTTTATTCACGTTTATTTTTGAGTATTAAATAAGGAAACTATTGTAATTAAGAGCTAAGGGTATCCAAAGCTTTACGGTCAGCAAGCAACTTTCCATTAGTTTGAATTTCAAATACAGCTTGTGTTTTTAACGGAATTTTTTTTCGCCAATAACTTATTACTGATCTATCTTTTTTGAGAATTCGAGCAAGATCAGAATCATTTTTTGCTTGAAAATAATTTTTGAGGTCATCAATAGTCATGTTTAGTTTCCAAAACAAATTAGTTCACTTAATTGAACAATAAGTTTAGGAACATGTCAATTTTTTTGTTTAGTATTTTAAACAAATATAAGGTCTACAAATTATGCAATCTACATCTGATCGTATTTCTCTACGTATGAAAGAACTAGGCTTACAACATAAAGACTTAGTAGCAGCTACTGGAGCAAGTAAAGGAACTGTTACGAATTGGATTAGCGGGGTAAACAATCCCACTGGTAAAAGACTAATTCAATTAGCTCAAGCTTTAAATACAACTTCTGAATGGTTATTAGATGGTACATTTACTGATAAAAATGAATCTGGTGACATACGCTTCGCTCCTGTCGAATTCAGAAGTGCTGACACTAAAGAACGACTTACAAATGTAAGCATCCCAATATATAAAGATGTAAAAGCATCCTGCGGGGCTGGAATTCTAAACTTTTTAGAAGATGCTAATGAATACTTAGATATAGATCCACAAATACTTAAACTTATGGGTATTCAAACAAATCCCTCAAACTTAAGGATAATATACTCTGCTGAATACAGTATGTATCCTACTATTGCACCTGATAGCCCCTTATTTGTGGATGTATCGGATAAAGATCCTAATAATCTAAAAAATGGGAATGTATACGTATTTACTCATAACCATGAATTACGTATGAAAAGAATTTTTGTGAGTTATGCTGGATCAAAGACTGTAAAACTTACCAGTGATAATCCGGATAAAAATAGATATCCAGATGAATTTATTACAAATGAACAGCTAAATGAAATTAATTTTGTTGGACGTTTAGAGTTAGCACTAGTAAAACCTTAATTAATGCAAACAAGATTAAAAATATATTATATTTTTAATCTACTTTTACAATTATGAGGAAATTTATGACTAACTTTAATATTAGAATCATCCTTTGAATTAAATAGTTCAGCTATATATTAATGGGAAATATTATATGATGTTAAAGATTGAAAATCACAGATATTCTTTACATAGAAATTAAAAATTATTAAATCAAAGTTATATATTAACATTTGAATTGATTACATTTAAATGTATACCTTATCAATTAGTTAATAACAATACTTTTAATAATTTTCAAACTTAAAACATTTTTTAAAAAATTTATAAAAAAATAGAGAGCTTCATTGATTTAATTTTTTTATAAAAAAATCTGTGAACCCGACGCAGAACTTCACAATTGATCGGGTAGAGAGGAATAAAATGTATTATCCAATTTTACGTGGCAAACAAAATGAATTTTTAGCACTGAGAGATATTTTAAATAAATTATCTCAAAGCAAGAAAATAACCCCAGTTATTGAACCTGTAAAAGCTGATATTAAAGCGCTTTTGAGTTGTTTAAGCGAGTTAGATGCCAAAGAAGTGCCTAGTATTATTATAGTTAACCCTACTGAAGGTGAACTTGTTGGGGATGATAATGCAACCGAGAGCTTAATTCACAATATTTCAAAATCATTTAAATATGTTAAATTTGGTCTAATTATAAGAAGCACTTCAACATTATCAAAAATAAAATATTATTTGAGTATGATTGATGGTAAAGACTTTGTACTTTTCCATCACTCACCTTATCAAAATACTGATGATATAAAAACTATTGAGCAATTAAATAATTTTAACGGAAACCTTGTTAATCTTTCATCCGTTCCTAAAGATTATCATCAAGAGTTATCAAAAAATCATAATCTTATTGCGATTGATGACCCCTTCAATAAGCAACAAAGAAATGAAGATTATAGAATGAATCAAAATGAGTTTTTTTCTGACCTTCATCATACATATAGTGGTTTAGGATATAATGGTTTTGGAGATTATTTAATTATTGGGGAAGAGTTCCGAGAGGGAGGACGCCTACCCCTTACTGTAGCACTACATATTACTTATCCCAAAAATATAAAAGAAATTTGGGTAAGACATTTTCTCTCTCAACACTATCCACTAGATCCAAAAACATCAGCAATGGTATTAGAATCAATAAATGAACTAAAAGATTTTATTGAAGATAATCCAGATATTTTAGAATTTTCAACAAGTTGTAAAGAGCTCATAAGTAAAGGTGCAACCAGTCTTGGCAACTTGAAACGGCATTCAATTTCTCATCATATAGAATTAATTATATATCTGTTCGAGAAACAAAGAAATTGATTTCATTTTAGGTTTTGAATAATTAGCTGAAATCAAAACTGAACGTAAAGATTCAGGTGAATTTAAAATCAAATCTTTACGTTCTTGATCATATTGCCTTTTATGCATACTGTTTAGTAATTCTTTATGCATTGTTTCTCTATCAAGTTCTAATAAATATCTCTTCTCATCATAAAAATCATCTACTGATTTATATTCAAACTCCTTATTGAAATATTTTTTCAATAAGTACTTTTTATCTCCGGCATGTAACAAAGATGACATAATTTCTGTAGATAGAAGATCCTTATTACTTTTTGGTTTTCTATACTCATTAAAAGTATAATTGTCAGTCAAAATTATGATCCCAATATTTTCAGGCGCAATTTTAAGGAGATTTGATAATTTTTCTTCAGGTATAACAATATTGACATATTCAAAAGCCTTCTCATATATTTCAACTTGATTATTTAATCTTGCAAAAGAATCGTATGCTGTCTTGATCTCATATACTGTAGTAGTCCCATTTGCAACTACAACATCTGCTATTACACCCCATACAAACAATTCAGTAAAAAATGATATATTTTTAAATTTATGTCTACCTAGAACTATTTTATTTGCAATTGCATTTTTATAAATATATTCACTTCTATAAGATCGAACCATATTCAGATGTAAAGAATCAAATAACTCTCCATATGTTTTATTTTTTACTTCAAAATTAGAAACTGAATTTAAAATAGCATCAAATTTTTCAGACTTACCTTTCTTTAGAAATTCGCTAAGAATTCCTTTAGAAAAAGCATTAGACATAATTTTTGCATTTATGGACTCTAAAGACATCAAATACACCCTAAATCCTTCAGATTAACATCCTACCATTGGTAAGAGACAAGTTGCTAATTGTAATCGTAAAACAATCGCCATTGCTACACACATCACTATCAAAAAAGATTTTAATCAATTAGCCAAAGAATAGGAATATAAACATAAGTAAAAAAGTTTATTTTTATAAACATATGTATTGACCAATAAAGTTTAGTTTACTAAACTAAACTTTATAAATTAATTGAAGACACACAAGCTTTAAATCAAGAGTGTTCTTCGTCAGAGCAAGTGAATTATGAACACAAAACCACATTCCATCAATCCCACTCTTACACATCGCGTACAGCCGCTTAACCGCTTCAAAATTGCTATAGTGTCTGGATTATTGACAGTCGGTGCTATCGCTCTTGCGTACGATCAAACAGCGACTCCATACAAGCCACCTGTTGCTATTCCAAACGTCATGCCATCCACGTATAACATTGATGCCTTAAAACTCACCTCAGACACCTCAGGCATAGCTGTAATTAAATTAGATAGCTTCCTACTTAAAGTAAGTTTTGATTTTGATACTCGTCCAGACAATGACGGTGTTCCTGGTACTGAATTTACAGCAATAGACATTACCAATCTCGCGATAGATGAAATCACGGATGTAAATGGTAAAGACTGGAATGACTTCACAGATTACAACGATCACAGAAACATCAATCAAATGATTGTGTCTTATATCGAGCGTAACAAACTTGTGGAGGCAAAATAATGATTTCAACCACCCCAAATAAAACTGAATTCATCAGCAATGAAAACGGTGAATTCCGTATGCGTATCTATTCTTCTGAGTACATTCAAAAAAATGGTGAGATTTATCGAGTGAGTAAATCCGGCTATCTATTCCTCATTGAATTTGCGGAACATTTAGAAAAGCCCTGGATTAGTCTTAGTTTTGAAAAAGAGCGCAAATTCCAAAAGCGCAAGGCTTTAGCAATTGGTTTAAAAAAATCACATATCCCCTCTTATGAACGTCGTACTTACAAAAAACGTATGGGTTTGATTGGGATCCATTAATAGGCAATTTGATTAAGCAACTTGAGTATAAAGTTTCAAACTGAAATTTTTAAAGACGAAGATAAATTAAAAAACGAGTGAATTTATGAACCGTAGAGAAAACTTGATGGACGATCCATTATTAAAAACATCAGAAGTCGCAAAACTTACTTTTAGTCGAAATACGATCGACAGCAAATTAAAGAAAGGTTTATTTCCACAACCTGATTATGTAGACCCTGAAAGTAAATACCGCTACTGGCGACTTTCCACTATCAATAACTTCTTTAGTAAAAAGGCTTCTTAGGAAGCCTTTAATTTATCTATATAGTCAGACCAAGCCTGCATCATTTCAGCACGTTCTTCTAAAAACTTGGTTCTGTTATAAGCACGACCATGCATATCACGTACTTGATGGGCTAACTGCTGTTCTATTCGTTCTACAGTAAACTTTAACTTTTCTTCTAATAATGTTCGAGCGATTGCACGAAAGCCATGCCCTGTCATCTTGTCACGATCATAACCCATTCTTCGTAAAGCCATATTAATTGTCATGTCCGACATTGGGCGTGTTTTACTCGAGATACTTGGAAAAAGTAAATCAGACTTATAACAGAATGGTTTTAACTCTTTAAGTAACTCAATAACTTGATCGGATAAAGGAACGATATGTTCAACACCTGTCTTTTTCATAGTTTTAGGTGGTGTATAGGACCAAGTACGTTCTTCAAAATTTATATCCGACCATTTAGCATGACGTAACTCACCAGTACGCACAAAAACATGAGGCAGAATTTTTAAAGCGAACTTGGTGTGGACATAACCCTCATATTGCTCGATGTCTTTTAATAGTTGACCAAAGTCTTTTTCTTCAACCAAAGCTGAATAATGTTTAATTTCTCTAGGCTTAATCGTCCCAATTAAATCATGTGCAACATCACGCTCACAAAAACCCAATGAAACGGCGTACCTGAAAACTTGAGAGGCTTTTGATCGAATTCTATGTGCTGTTTCTATTGTGCCTTTTGCTTCTGCTTTACGAATGACTTTAACCAGATGCTTAGCTCTTATCTCAGAAATCGGCATCTCTCCGAATTCTTCATATAAATAGTTATAGATCCGTTCATTTCTAACGGCTGTCGCAGGCGTTAAGACTTGTTTGGTTTTAAATTCTTCAGCAATTTTTCTAAATGTATTTTCGTGGCTAATTTTAGCTTCTTCTAAAATGTCATTTCGATAAGTTTGAGGATCAATATTTTTTGAAATTAATGCTCTGTACTCTTCTCGTACTCCTCGAGCTTCAGCCAAAGTAATTTCAGGATAATTACCAATGGCTAAAGTATTTCTCTTTTTAGAGATTGGACGAGTATAGTCAAATCGCCAAAGTACAGCGCCAGAAGTACGGAAAATTAGATTTAATCCATCACCATCAGACAAACGTAAATCTTTGGCTAATCCACTGTTTATATTGGCTTTAAATTGTTTTTGCGTTGCTTTAATCTTCGAATCCGTTAACGGCACTACTTTCTTTGGCATGGCTTTTTGCGTTACAAATTTTGAGTTTTGATTATTGTAACGCAACCTGTACTGCAAAACATGCGTTACAACTATAAATTACTTTGGGATAGTTTGAGTAGACTTTAAGATATTTTCTTATACTTATTAACAACTTAATGCATCTTTCTATAGGTTTATGCAACCAATTTGGTACGCCCAGCGGGACTCGAACCCACTCCACAGGCTTCGGAAACCTGTACTCTATCCAGTTAAGCTATGGGCGCTTAAATTGAGATGGCACATCATAACAAAAAAAACCGTGAGGTAAAGCATTTATAAAACAACTCTTTTCATTGATGATCATGCTTTAAACAATGTTCTATATTTGCAATGTAGAATTCCGTCTAACTTACTTGGTTTATTCAAAAAGATCGCTCACAATACACACTCCTGAAACCATGTGAGAATTTCATGACTGATGCCTT
Organism: Acinetobacter sp. B-6; assembly: GCF_056930735.1. Classification (NCBI taxonomy): domain Bacteria; kingdom Pseudomonadati; phylum Pseudomonadota; class Gammaproteobacteria; order Moraxellales; family Moraxellaceae; genus Acinetobacter; species Acinetobacter sp. B-6. The sequence goes on from NZ_JBXPBY010000007.1 coordinate 137,294, forward strand.
GACGTTAAGAGATTTATCGAAAACCTATAGAAATGGATTCCAAGCACTCAAAGGAATCAATCTAACTGTTCCAGAAGGAGAGTTTTACGCACTTTTAGGACCGAATGGTGCAGGTAAATCTACAACAATCGGTATTATCAGTTCCTTGACACGTAAAACTTCAGGAACCGTAGAAATTTTTGGACACAACCTAGATACCCATCCATCAAATGCAAAACAATGTTTAGGTGTCGTCCCTCAAGAGTTTAACTTTGGTCAATTTGAAAAAATCTTTGACATCTTAGTGACCCAAGCAGGTTATTACGGTATTCCTCCAAAAATTGCACAAAAACGTGCAGAAGAATACTTAGAAAAACTTGGATTATGGGAAAAACGTAATACTCAAGGTCGGATGTTATCTGGTGGGATGAAACGCCGCTTAATGATTGCCCGTGCCATGATGCATGAACCGAAACTTTTAATTTTAGATGAGCCAACTGCTGGGGTAGACATTGAGCTGCGTCGTTCAATGTGGGACTTTCTCACTGAAATGAATGAAAAAGGAACGTCTATTATTTTAACCACACATTATTTGGAAGAAGCTGAAATGCTTTGTCGCCAAATCGCGATTATTGACCGTGGTGTGATTAAAGAAGACACCTCAATGAAAGCCTTTTTAAATCAACTCAGTGAAGAATCATTTATTTTTGATTTGGAATATCCAATCGAGCCCATCACTGTTGACATCATCGGGGTTAAATTTAATTTAATTGATCCAATGACACTAGAAGTCACGATGGACAAAGCACACGCTTTAAATGATTTATTCCAACTTTTAGAAGCTCAAGGTATTCGTGTACGCAGTATGCGTAATAAATCGAATCGTCTAGAAGAACTCTTTGTTAAAATGGTGGAGAAAAACCTGCAAGGAGCAGCACAATGAATTTTAATCAACTGCAAATTGCACTTTACACACTGGTCTTAAAAGAAATTCGCCGCTTTATGCGAATCTGGCCACAGACACTATTACCACCCGCCATTACCATGAGTTTGTACTTTGTGATCTTTGGTAATTTGGTTGGTTCTCGTATTGGTCAAATGGGTGGATTTAGCTACATGCAATTCATCGTACCCGGTCTGATTATGATGGCTGTAATTACCAACAGTTATGCCAACGTCTCTTCAAGTTTTTTTAGTGCCAAATTTCAAAAAAGTATTGAAGAGCTTATCATGAGCCCAGTTCCATTACACATGGTTTTATGTGGTTATGTGATTGGCGGGGTATGTCGTGGTGTACTTGTCGGTGCGATTGTCACTGCCATGAGTATGTTTTTCACTGACCTTTATATACATAATATTTTCGTGACCATATATACGGTGATTGTGACCTCACTATTGTTCTCTTTGGGTGGTTTTATCAATGCTGTATATGCAAAATCTTTCGATGATATTTCAATTATTCCAACCTTTGTATTAACACCACTGACTTATCTTGGTGGGGTATTTTACTCGATCAGTGCTTTAAGCCCATTTTGGCAAAATCTCTCTTTAGTTAACCCGATCGTATATATGGTTAATGCTTTCCGTTTTGGAATTTTAGGTCATAGTGATGTCAATGTTACTTTGTCTTTAATCATAGTGACACTTTGCTGTGGCTTACTCTATGGTATTGCTTACTATTTACTTTCTCGTGGTTCAGGAATGCGTGAATAATGTCTGTTGAACAATCTTTATTGGGTAAAGAAACCAATTACCCGACTACCTATCAGCCTGAAATTCTTTTTCCAATTTCACGTGCGCAAGCACGTGAACAATATGCTGAAGTTGAAGGCATATATCAAGGTCAAGATTGGTGGCATGTTTTCGAAATTTCTTGGCTAAATGCTAAGGGAATTCCTCAAGTTGGGATTGGGCGTATTGCACTCCCAGCAACATCACCGAATTTGATCGAATCTAAATCACTCAAGCTGTATTTTAATAGCATGAACTTTACTCAGTTTGATTCCCGTCAAGCTTTTATCGATACTGTTGAAAAAGATTTGTCTCAAGCAGCGCAAGCACCTGTCACTTTAACGTTGTTTCAAGTGGATGATTTAGACATTACCAAACCGACAGGTATTTGTATTGATGATCAAGAACCTGACCGTCTGGTCAATCATCCAGATGCTAGCCTTTTGGAATTCGATCAAAACACTTCAAATACAGATAAAAATGTTGAAATTCAACTATTTTCACACTTATTAAGAAGTAACTGCCCTGTGACAGGTCAACCCGATTGGGGAACTGTTTTTATCCGTTATCAAGGTAAAAAACCTTGTTATCGTAGTATTTTAGCTTATATTATCTCCTATCGTCAGCATAACGGTTTTCACGAACAATGCGTGGAACAAATTTTTGCCGATATTTGGCAAAATTTAAAACCAGAAAAGCTGATGGTTTATGCAACATATACACGCCGTGGCGGTTTAGATATTAATCCGTGTCGTGTATCTGATGAATCATGGATGCCAAGCCCAATTCGATTGGCGCGACAATAAACATTGAGGTTGAACACATGCCTTTTTTTGGTTTTGTACCTTCTGAAGAACTACTCAAGAATATTCAGACAGGTATCGAGAAAAAAAACTCTAACGAACCACTCTATCCTTTACGTGATCAAACAGCCTTACTTATCAATGAAGAAATTATTGATACGCTTTTGATTGAACTTGTTCGTCGTTTCCCTGCAAGCGACAAACGAGACACTGCGGAAAAACTCGCGGGTTATGTCAAATCAACCGTTGCTGTATTACTTAAACAGTTATTAAGTAAGGCAGACAATGATGTGGTTCGCCAGTCTGTAGATTTTTCAGAACGTAGTCTATTTAAAGATCCGCAAGGTCAATATCAGGTTGGGGTTAACTTAGATCCTAATTTGGTTATTAACCTAAAAAATAGCTTTGCTGAAGTTCAAGCCAATGGCGATGTCAATCGTGCCGTTTTAGCAGAGCAATTTAAACAGTTTGCTGATGCAACTACCAACCACTTTATGCGTGACTTTAATAAAACCCTAGATTTAGGAATGATTAAACGTAAAGCAGCAGATATTGGTGCAGCGGCTGTAGGTAAAGCTGTACATATCGCAATTGATAAATTGATTCCTAATTTAAATAAGGATGAAATTGCAGCAGTTGCAGAATATTACGACACTTTATTTTTTAATTGATCAATAAAATTTAATTGATTGTTTAAAATAAAAAATGCCCTTTTAATCAAGGGCATTTTTCTAAAAACCATTGATCAATTTGATCTATTTTTTAAAAATAAGAAATACTTAAATTCGCTAGAAATTAACTTTTGATTTTCTTTACAAAACAATCAAAATGATAAATAAAATAATCAGTAAATTTAATATGCTAGTATTGTAATTCATTAATCAGTAATTCTACTAATTAGATCAATTAAAAATGGAAGTATTACCTTATGGATGAATCTTTTAAATATTTATATACACACATAGGTACTTTTGGATCTTTGCCCACCCATAAAGTCTACATCAATCATACAACGGATCGCAGTAAATTAATTTTTGCTGATAATACCTATACCTATAGTTCAGTGTCATTTTGGGCTTTGAGAAACTCAGATTTTGATAGTGGGAAAATGGACTGGAAAGAAGAATCTTCCATATATTTAGAAGATGAGATTAAAAAATTAGCAATTTATAAAGCTCAACACCCCTTATTTGTAACTGAATCGCCAATTGAGTAGGTTTAATAAAATACATCTGTTATATTGAGTACGATCGAATCCGTAAGCGAAACGGTAGTGTTTAAGTTGTTATAGGAATAGCGTATTCCCTTCAAAAGCAAGTTTCAAAACTTAAACAGTTAACGCTGAGCATGAGACCGCAACATGCCGATCAAAGAGCCTACTATAATAAGTAGGTTTTTTATTAGAATTTCGAATGAAGATATTTTTTAAACAAAAAAAACTTATCATGAATCGATAAGTTTTATAAATCAGACACTAAAACTATTTGGAAATTTGTGGCTCATTTGTTTTAACCTCTTTAATTTCCTTAACTTCTTGATCAGGATGCGGTGGAGTTACACCAGTACTTGGTTTTGGCACATCCTTAGAGGGGGTCTGCTCATCATCTTTTTTAGTTCCAGCATTCGCCTGAGTTGTATTTTGTGAAAAGCTTTTGAATGACATTATCGTCTTCTTAAATAATAGAGTGAGTTTTGATCATAGTCTTCATAAATAATTGTTATGAGGTAATTATGAGAGTGAAATGTGTATATCTGTTCGGTTATATCTCTTTATATCGACAAAATGTGTCCATTTTAATTCAAATATTTTTTATCCAAATGATCTTAATAGATATTTAAATATAACTAAATTAAAGTGAAATACATTAAAGCAACATTTAAATCAATAAGGTATTTACTTTTGACAATGTGGAATAAAACCACTAACGCTTAGCAAAATGTTAAGACTTGCATTTTTCATGATGCTTATTGAACCGAATTTTATAGAAATTAAAGAAAAGTAACTTATAAATATACAGATAAATATTTTGTTGCGAAGTATTGATATTCATTGCCTTCGGGGGGGATTGTGATAGCATGCGCAAAACATGTTTTCGTACAAAATAGACCAATGGCACCAAGCTCTCAATATAAATTTTTACGGCATTCTCCTCGTGATGGTTTAAGCACCGCTACGCTCCCTTCTCGTTGGCAAAGACTACATATTGACCCTTGGTTGAGTTTATTTCTCATTTTAAATGCATTACTGGGCTTAACCGTGCTTTATAGCGCATCGGCACAGGATATGGGGTTGGTTTCCAAACAAGCAATGAGTTTTGGGATCGGTTTCTTAGTGATGTGCGGTTTAGCCCAAGTCCCACCCAAAGTTTATCAAGCGTTCGCACCATATTTTTATCTTTTTGGTTTGGTCTGTCTGGTTGCAGTTAAGCTATTTGGTGAAGTGCGAATGGGCGCACAGCGTTGGATTGGTATCCCAGGCTTCGGTAGTGTACAACCCAGTGAGTTCTTAAAAATTGGTATGCCCTTAATGATTGCTTGGTTTTTATCACGTAATCCACTTCCACCAAGCTTTAAGAATGTCGTTTTGTCATTATTGATGATCGGTATACCTTTTATCCTAATCGCTGAACAGCCTGATCTAGGGACATCACTGTTGATCTTAGCCAGTGGGATTTTTGTGCTGTTTCTCAGTGGGCTTTCATGGAAAATGATTTTAGGTGCAGTTAGCGCAGCTGCTGTAGTTATTCCAGTGGCTTGGGAGTTTTTACTGCATGATTACCAACGACAGCGTGTTCTCACCTTATTTAATCCTGAAGCTGACGCCTTAGGCACAGGCTGGAACATCATTCAATCTAAAACGGCGATTGGCTCAGGCGGATTTATGGGCAAAGGCTACTTAGAAGGGACTCAATCACATTTACACTTTTTACCAGAAGGTCACACTGACTTTATTATTGCTGCATTTTCGGAAGAATTTGGTTTGATTGGTATTCTACTACTCATCACTATCTATTTTTGTATCATCTTTAGAACCTTTCAAATGAGTCTACAATGCTTTCATAATTTTGGACGTTTGGTTGCCGGTGCTTTTGCTTTGTCATTTTTTGTTTATGTATTTGTAAATGCAGGCATGGTCAGTGGTATTTTACCTGTAGTCGGTGTACCACTACCCTTTATGAGTTATGGTGGCACGGCAATTATTACTTTAATGGCCACTTTTGGCATTGTGATGTCGATCCATACGCATCGTTAATTTTTTATCATAAATAATTAGGAAATATAACCTATGCTTACTTTTGGGCTTTTACAGAAGGTTAAAAATATCACTTTCTGTGCGGCAGCATTTTCACTGACCAGTTTTTGTCAAGCCAATGATTTTGCCAGCAACCCTGAATACAATAATTTTAAAGCCAGAACTATGCAAACATACGGCTTAAGTGCAGAACAGATTGATTGGGCAATGAATGGTTCACGCAATTTACCGAATATCATCAATATCATGGAACGCCCAGGTGAAAGCAAGCCTTGGTATCAGTATAAGACTAACTTTTTAGCCGAAGGCACTATTCAGCGTGGCGTGCGTTTCAAACAACAATATGCAGATACCCTAAATCGCGCAGAACAGCAGTTTGGTGTGCCTCAATCGATCATTTTGGGCATTCTAGGGGTTGAAACAGGTTATGGCTCGAATAAGGGCTCATTTATCACCCGTGATGCACTTGCTACACTGGGTTTTGGTTATCCTCGCCGTGCTCAATATTTTCAGGATGAATTAGGTGCCCTTATTGCATGGTCATATAAAGATGGTGTTCCAACCAACTCGATTGTTGGTTCCTATGCAGGTGCTGTAGGCTATCCGCAATTTATGCCAAGTAATGTGTCTAAGTTTGGTGTTGATTATGATGGTAATGGTCATGTCGACTTGCGTAACTCTGCTGTAGATGCAATTGGTTCTATTGCTAACTATCTTGCTCAGCATGGTTGGCAACGCGATCAACCGATTGCATTTTTAGCGCGATATACAGGAAACAATCCTGATGCAATCATTGCCAAAGATTTAACCCAACCTGTTCCTTATGGTTCACTGAAAAATTTAGGAATTTCTCCATTAAACCCAATTGTTAAAATTGATGATTTAGACTTGGTCAATATTATTCAGTTACAAGACACAAATGGTCCTATTTATTATATTACTTATCCTAATTTTCAAGTGATTACCACATATAATAGAAGCCGCATGTATGCCACCGCTTTATGGCTTTTAGGCACTGAAATTGTAAGTCGATGAGACTTACAATTTCCTTTAGATAGAATAAGTCAAGAAATATTTTTGTTAATTTGATCACATTATATACTTTTTAAATAAATTGTTACAATATTGATTATTTTCTAATCAAAACCTGTAAGAATTTGTCCTTTTTGTAACGGTTTCTTAAATAATGCTAGACACGTTTAATGCAGCTTGAATATTATCCTTTCCGTTAAATGCAGTTGCAAAAGTGAATTTACAGACCTCTATGGTTAATTTTCAGCGACTTAGAAAGTTAAAATTGAGGTTCCAAGGAGTTAAACGATGCATGCTTCACTCAAATATGTGATGGCCCTGACCATGGGTCTGAGTATGACGCAAGTCAACTCAGAAATGGTTCAGTCATCATATTTAAATAATGATTCGGATAGTTCGAGTCTAGCTTCTCGTGTGATTAGCAAGGATTCAACAAATTTCAATTCTCATTTTTCAAACCTAAACAGTTTGTCAATTACTGAACGTTCTGGCGACCAAGTCCGTCGTCAAACTATTGCAGCAAAGATTCAAGTTCCTGAAGATGAGCCTTCAGTAATTGATAAACTTAATGAAGTTGCTTCTAATACAGTTCGCAAATTTAGCCAAACTGGTGTTGCATCTTGGTACGGTCGTCAGTTCCACGGTCGTAAAACTGCAAGTGGTGATACATTCGATATGAATGATCTCACAGCAGCTCATCGTAGCCTGCCATTAAACTGCTTTATTCGTGTAACCAATAAAGACAATGGTAAGAGTGTTGTGGTTAAAGTTAACGATCGTGGTCCATTCCATGGTAATCGTGTACTCGATCTCTCTTATGGCGCTGCGAAGCGTTTAGGTATTACAAATTCAGGAACGGCACGTGTTAATATTGAACGCGTAGACGGTCCAAACTCGTAAATCACTGCATGCATTTAACAAAAGCCACTTTCAGTGGCTTTTTTATTATCACTTGAAAATACTCATGTCCGAATTGCCCCCTTATTTTTTTAATTATTCCCCTTTTCTTTAAAATTTTTTCCAATCAAAATTAAAATTCAATGAGCACAGGAAGTGTTCGAGAACATATCCAAAAAAAAGCAAAAATCTAAAATTAAGCAAGTGAGTCCAGCATGGAAGCAAACCATAAGATCCACCGTATAGATCATCGAATACTCAGCAGAACACACAAAGTGATTGCGCTCGGGTTTGCGACACAAGGACTTGGTTATGCCACAGTCATGACTGCTCTCCCCACGATAAAAGACCGATTTAAGTTAACTGAAGACCAGTTAGCAATGATCATTCTAGGAGTCTGTATTGCCGCAGCACTCGGTTCAATTTTAGCCGATCGTATTGCGGTTAAACTTGGGTCACGACTTGCCATTGTGACTGGTTTTATTTTTGAAGCCATTGGAATAGCAATTGCTGCATTTAGCCCAAATGTGATGCTGATGATTGCGAGCTTCTTAGTGTATGGGCTTGGACTAGGCTGCTTAGATGCAGCACTTAATATGCAAGCCGTCATGATGGAACAACGACTTGGGAAAAGTGTTTTTGGCGGTTTCTTTGCTTGCTATACAGCGGCTGCATTTTTAGGTGCATTGATGATGTCAGCCACTGTTTCAACCCCACTTGGCGCAACGACAGCATTATGCATCGCTGTGGTGATTGCATGCATCACCTCGCATTTGTCTAGAAACTGGTTATTTCAGCAAAAACAGTGTGCAGAATTAAATCCACAGCAGAAGCCAGCCATCCCATATCAACAACTACTTATTTTTGGGCTAATTATCCTAATTGTATTTACTGTCGACTCCGCAATCAGTACTTGGAGCTCCATTTATCTCAAAGATGTTTTAGCAAGTTCAGCAACGATTGCTCCTTTAGGTTATGCAGCTTATCAAATTGGAATTTTACTGACGCGATTAAGTCTTGATTATTTGCTGCGATTTAAAACAGCCACATGGGTTGCATTAGTCACAATCCTGATCGGAGCATTTGGATGTGTATTATCTGGAATAAGTCATTCACTCGTTACCGTAATCATTGGTTTTGCGCTGGCTGGTGTCGCCGTAGGCGCATTGGTCCCACTGACCTTTTCCGCCGCAGGTCGTTTAGATGAAAATCGACGAGATGAAATTATTGCCCGAGTTAATATTTTTAATTATGGCGGTGCTGTTGCAGGTGCAGTTATTGTTGGCTTACTTGCAACGCCTTTTGGTTATGCCCCATCGTTTATTGGTTTGGCATTTGCTTTGCTGGGCATCCTTTATTTTAGAAAAAGACTGGTTTAATCTGTATCAATTCTAATCTTACATTCATAAAAGTGACTAAATAGCCCAGTTTAAATATGTGAAAAGTAAACATCATTTCTATACTTAGCATGAAATCTTTGTTAATTTAATTCTTATTCTATACGCTATTTTGAATTCAATTGTAGCGACGTATATTCAATTCTAACAATACAAAAACTAGGGTGATTCACTATGTTGCAACTTAACCCATCCCAGCTTGTTCGATTTATTGCTCCTATCATCTGCATCAGTAGTTTTGGCTTGCTCAGTGCTTGTACCAACATCGCTCAATCAGATCCCACAAAATCTCAAACTGTAACAACTTCCCTTCCACAAGCCAGTACACTTTTTTATGGTGGCTCGATTTTGACCATGCAAGGGATGTCACCACATTATGTAGAAGCATTGTTTGTCAAAGATGGAAAAATTGTCTTTGCAGGTGATTTAAACCAAGCACAGAAACTCAAACAAAAGAATACTCAAGTAATTAACTTAAAACGTCATACTCTACTCCCCGGGTTTATCGATGCACATAGCCATTTAAACAGTGTGGGTTTACAGCAAACTGTTGCTAACCTCTATCCAACACCAGATGGCAATGTATCCGATATCCCCTCTCTGATTCATGAACTTTCCTTGTGGCAACAAAAAAATCCTGATTTTATTAAGGCAACCTCAGGATGGATTATTGGCAATGGCTATGATGATGCGCAACTGAATGAAAAACGCCACCCAACCGCTGATGATTTAGATTTGGTTTCGACCAACCATCCTATTATTGTCTTACACCAATCAGGTCATTTAGCCTCAGTCAATCATAAAGCGCTTGAGGTTTTAAACATCAATCAGAATACACCTAATCCAACTGGAGGGATTATTCGCCGTAAAGCAAATTCTCAAGAACCCAATGGCGTACTTGAAGAAGCTGCCGTTTTCTCAGCAATGGCAACTGCTTTTAGTCAAGTGCCACCTGAGATCATGCAAAATATGGCAAAAACAGCGCTCAATACCTACATCAAAAATGGCTATACCACCGTACAAGAAGGTCGTGCTGATCACGGCACAGCTGAATTGTGGCGAAGTTTTGCCGCCATCAACCAATTAGATATTGATGTTGTGGTTTATCCCGACATCATGAATGAAAAAGACTACATGCTTAAAAATGGCAGCAGTCTAAATTACCAAAATCATTTTAGAATTGGCGGGGTAAAAATCAGCCTAGATGGTTCTCCTCAAGGCAAAACTGCATGGCTCACTCAGCCTTATCTTGTTCCACCAGAAGGCAAAAGCAAAGATTATCGAGGTTATCCTGCTTATCCTGATATCAAACAAGTTCAAGATGCAATTAATCTTGCTTATCAGAATCACTGGCAAATTCTTGCACATGCCAATGGAGATGCTGCAATTGATCAATATTTAACAACCATTGAAAAAGCAAATACTCAATATGGATATGCAGACCGCCGTAATGTCATTATTCATGCCCAAACCATGCGTGAAGATCAATTAGATCAAGCCAAAAAACTTGGACTGATTCCATCATTCTTTTCATTACACACCTACTATTGGGGTGATTGGCACAAACATGAAACGCTTGGCGCAGAACGCGCTAACCGAATCTCCCCAACTGGATCTGCTTTACGCAAGAATATGATTTTTACTGAACATCATGATGCGCCTGTTATTCCACCCAAGAATATGATGGTGATTGATGCCACTGTGAATCGAACGACCCGTTCTGGAGATGTTTTAGGTGAAGATCAAAAAGTCAGTCCCTATATTGCTTTAAAATCAGTGACTGATTGGGCTGCATATCAGTACTTTGAAGAAAAAAATAAAGGTACTTTAGAGCAAGGAAAATTGGCGGACCTTGTACTTTTAGATCAAGACCCTTTAAAAGTCCCTTCTCAAAAGATCAAAGACATTAAAATATTAGCGACCTATAAAGAAGGTCGATTGATTTATCAACGCCCTCAATAAAGATCAAAAAGGATAAGTCATGCTCAAGCAAAAAATTTTAATCATGATTTTATTCCTGCTCAGTGGTTTTGCTTATGGCGATATTTCCATATTCAAAGCCACTTTTCCAGCGTTGAAAAATAACAAAGCGCCACATCAACAACACCACATCGAAAAGCTGCCAGCGACCAGACTTAATCATGATGTTTTTGTCGACACGTATATTGCTGCCATTCCCAATCCATTTAACGATACTGGCTTTTATAAAGACGATTCCATATGTAACAACAAAACCCAAGCTGTGAAGTGTCAATTTAATTATCAATTGTCCACAACACAGGCTAAAAATTTCAAAATTATCTTGTTACCTGGTATTGGTCCCGTACTCATCCCTAAAACATGGCAGGTCATCAGTACAGATTTAGGACCTTCTGGTGTCGCTTATGCTGTACTCGCAAGTCCTCAAAAAGATGAGGCGATCACAATTTACAATTCATCTGCTTGTGTTGGCTGTGCCATGCACAGTGCCAGTTTATATTTTCCAAATGTTCGAAAACTCAGTCTAGCCAATGAGTTTGGTGCTATTGAGGACAAAAATCATCTATTAAAGATCGTCAGAGTGAACAAAAACAAAGTTTATTTTAGTTATCAGATTCCCAACCACAACGCACATACACATGGTATCGCCTACTATAGCGATGAAAGTGACGGTAATGACATCACCAACTTTCAAGAAATCAAAGTCACGCTCAAACCGCAACACCAAACTTGGGCACGTGATATCTTAAATTTCTATCAAAGCACGCATTAAAATAGGTCGACTAGAACAATCGGAATTGATTTGGTCAGTCGGATTTTGACCTCAAGCCAATTCTGAATTATATTATTTTCAGGAAAATTAAAGCTAGATGAACAATAAAGCCAACCATCTGCATGGAGCGCCAAATGAAAAACATTACTGAATGGTTTGATGAATATAGTGAAAGTCATCAAAACAAAACCAATAAAGCCATCCATTGGGCCTGTGTTCCTGCGATTTTATTTGCCATCATTGGAATCCTTGCACATTTTAGTGCCTTGCTTACAGCCCTTCTTTTAGTGCTTACACTGGTTTTCTACACCCGCTTAGATATTGTGCTTGCTGTCGCGATGACCGCATTGATTGCTGTCATGGCATGGGTGATCTACCTGCTTCCTGTTGGCGTTGGTTTTTATATTGGCGTGTTTGTTTTGGCATGGATTGGACAGTTTTATGGGCATAAAATTGAGGGTAAAAAACCATCATTTTTTAAAGACCTTCAATTTCTCTTGATTGGTCCTGTATGGTGCATGGATGCATATCTAAGTAAAGTACTGCCAAAATGGAAAACACGCCAAAAACTGGCTTTTTAAGGCAAATACGTTGAGGGGAAATTCCGCACTGACATTCCCCTCCATTTCCTGTCAATTGAATAAATAAAACAAACCATAGAAACACAGTAGACTTAGACCAAGATTGACTAAGATTTTTTTAGAAATCAGCGCTAAAACAATACATATGATCGCTGTTAAAAAATAAGCATCTAAAGGTAAAGCTCGCAATTGTTGATCATTAAAGAACACAATCGGTGCACAAATGGCGGTGAGTAAACAAGGTGCAGAATACTGCAACATATTTTCAATCCGATGCGGTAACTTAAATGCAACTTTGGGTTCGAGAAAGAAATAACGATTTAGAAATACAATAAATGCCAAGCTTAGTAGCAATAACCATGTCATTGTTGAACTCCTAAGCTTCTAAGTTTTGTCAACTTTGCTGCACACATCGCACTCAACATGCCAAAAATTCCTGACAATACAATACCACCTTCGAATTGAAGATATTTAAAGATACAGGCAAAGATTAAGGTAAAAATCACTCCAATCAAGGTCGCTTTGTTTTTAATCATTGGCACAATGATGAGAATAAATACCGCAACAATCGAAAAATCGAGATGTAAACTTTCTAAATTAGGTATCGACTGTGCCAACAAGATGCCAAATAAGCTAAATAAACACCATGCTAAATAAAAACATAAGCCAGCGCCAAATAGATAAGCGAAGGTTCGTTGCTTATTTTCCCCTATTCCTACTGCAAATAATTCATCGGTTAACAGAAAGCCGATCACCAGTCTCTGTCTAAAAGAAAATTGAGTTACATCCTTACGGAAGTTCAAGGCATAAATTAAATGTTGACTGGTTAAGAAAAACACCGTAATAAAAATGGTCCAAACCGAAGCCCCCGCCATAACCAAACCCAAACTCACCAGTTGAGCAGCACCTGCAAATACAACAGCTGACATCGAAAAAGCCTGAGCAAAGGTCAATCCTGCGTTGATTGCCATCGAACCTGCTAGAATCCCCCAAGGTAATACAGCGATTGATAGAGGCAAAATATCAACAACACCACGTAAAAATGCTTTTTTATTCAATTCGGATTGCGATTGAATGTCAGTAGAACAAGGTTCAAATTGATGACTCATTGATTAAATCCAAAACCACGAATAGGATGAGTATCTTCAAAAGCAGTGGACGTGGCTTGCATGAAATTGCTGCTTTATTGCTGTTCTAAGGATTTCTTATGACGTTTAAAAGATGTTGAACTAGGCTAAATATTCAAAGTGCTTAAATATTGGAAAGGTGTTACGCCCATGGCCTTTTTAAAATGTCGATTAAAATGGCTTTGATCTGAAAAGCCACAATTTTGTGCTGTCATTGCGATCGTATAACCTTGTTTTAATAATTGCCGTGCTTTATGCAAACGGACTTGTACCAACCAACTGTGTGGCGGCAACCCTGTATACTTTTTAAATTCTCGCAAAAAGTGCCAAGGACTCAATCCTACAGTTGCAGCCAAATCAGTCAAAGAATAATCTCGCTCAGGAAAAGCATTCAATAAATCTTTGACAATTTCAACTTTACGTTGTGCCTCAGGAAGCTCTGCGGGTGTTAACTTTGCTCGACCATAGCGACTGATTAAACGAGCCAAAGTTGATAAATACAGACTTTCCTTGAGCAACGTATTTTCTTTTTGTTCTAATAGATCAAACAATAAGGTAAATTGTTGTGCCAAACCAACATCGTGAACAACAGCATAAGGAAACCAAGGCACACTATTTTTGACACTAAAAAAATCTTGTCCTGCATCAAGTAACATTTCGGGTGTTGGATAAATTGCTCGGTATTTCCAACCCGACTCAACCGCAGATGAACCTGTGTGAATTTCATCTGCATTGACTAAAATAATGTCACCTTTCGGCGCTGTATGTAACTGCCCTGTTCGATAAAAACTTTGCGCACCATCTTCAATCACACCAATACAATAACCTTCATGCACATGCTTTGAAAATTGCTTATGGTGATACTGTGCTTTTAACAACTCTAATCCACCTAATTCTTTAAGGTGGAAATAGTTTGCCCACTCCTGCATGTTTTCGATTCAAACGCCTTCTGATGGCTTAAAAATAGCACGATTAGAAACAAGGTATAGAACAAAATTGCTGTCGAAATCTGAATAGAATAACAATCAACTAAATTTTATAGAACTGAATGAACAATGCACTATTTATTGATAGGTTTTTCCATCATGCTTTAACCAACCATCTTCATGGCGGCGACTTGGATCATGATGTGTCCAATGAATCACACCACCTTGATTACTGTATTCATACTCTCCAAAAAACTCAACACGATCGCCTTTACGTAAATGATCAATTCGTGGTGCTAAATCAATATTATGTGCGACCAAGACAGTTAAACCGTTATCCAATGAAAGTATGAATTTTTGATGACGTGAACCTTGAGTATCGTCACGTAATATTGCTTTTACTCGCCCTTCCGACTGAACTTGAACATTACTCAACTTTCCATCAAAAGCTTGACGAATAACCGTTAACCCTTGCTGATTTTGACTATTGTTTGACTGCGTGTTTTGAAAATTTTGCTGATCACTTGATTTAGAATCAAATTGTGCAGCACGATTGTTTTGATCTTGGGAATTAACTTGAGCTTGCCCAGTTGATGCCTTGTTTTGTTGGTTTAGGTCAATACCAAAATAAGCAGCAACAATTACAGCGATTGCAGCACCAATACCAAGTTGCGTTTTGTTTGCCATTAAGTTTTAGTCTAAGCAATATGAATAATAGAGATTATAAAAGAATAACGCTCATCATTTGTATAAAATCATTTTACTGATTCTTCTTGAATTTTTTTCTTTAAAACCAATAGCAATAAAAAACCCCTCAAATGAGGGGTTTTCAATAATTATACTCAGAAAGTAAAATTATTTAGCAGCAGCCTGAGCAGCAGCAACTTCTTCAGCAAAGCTCATTTCAGCTTTTTTCTCAATACCTTCACCTACTTCGAAGCGAACGAATTGAGCTACAGTTGTTGCAGTCGCTTTCAATACTTCAGCAACTTTTTTGTCGTTGTCGATAACGTATTGTTGACGCTCAAGAACAACTTCGTTCAAGTATTTTTCAACTGAACCAGTTACCATTTTTTCAACGATGTTTGCTGGTTTACCAGATTCGATTGCTTTAGCTTCTGCAATTTCTTTCTCTTTAGCGATAAGATCAGCAGAAACGTCTTCAGCAGTTACAGCAACTGGGTTGAACGCAGCAACGTGCATTGCAATACCTTTACCAGTTTCAGCAGAACCTATGTAAGAAACAACAACACCAATTTTTAAACCGTGTTTGTAAACTGCAAGGTTTTCACCTTCTACAATTGCAGCACGACGAACTTGAATGTTTTCACCGATTTTTTGAACAAGCGCAATACGAGCTTCTTCAACAGTTGAACCGTCTTCAAGTTTCAATTCAGCAATTTGAGCAGCGTCAGTTACGCCAGCAGCAAGTGCAGCAGCAGCAACTTTAGCAGAGAAACCAGCAAAGTTTTCGTCTTTCGCAACGAAGTCAGTTTGACAGTTTACTTCTAAAAGAATTGCTTTGTTACCTTCTTGAGCAATCGTGATTGCACCATCAGCAGCAATATTACCAGCTTTTTTAGCTGCTTTTGCTTGACCTGATTTACGAAGGTTATCAATCGCTAATTCGATGTCACCGTCTGCTTCTGTTAATGCTTTTTTGCATTCCATCATTGCAAGACCAGTACGGTCACGTAATTCTTTTACCATGCTCGCAGTAACTGCAGTCATGTTGTTCTCCTAAATACGGTAGAATATGAATCTGTTCAACAAAAACGGCCCAAAGGTTTCTCTGGGCCGTTTTGCTTTATCGACGCTCAATTTGTCATCATTTTAATTCACAAAAATGACAAGCTTGCGTCAAAACGCATTAAGCCTCAGGAGCTTCTTTCGCAGCTTCTTCGCCTTTAGCTTGAGCATTTGCTTGAGTTTGAGCGTATTCTTTACCAGCAAGAATCGCATCAGCCATTGCAGAAGCATAAAGTGTAACAGCACGGATCGCATCGTCGTTACCAGGAATAACGAAATCTACGTTATCTGGGTTAGAGTTTGTATCAACGATACCGATTACTGGAATACCAAGGTTTTTAGCTTCTTTAATCGCGATTGCTTCGTGATCAACGTCGATGATGAACAATGCGTCAGGTAAACCACCCATGTTCTTAACACCGCCTAAAGAGCGTTCAAGTTTTTCCATTTCACGAGTACGTTCTAATGCTTCACGTTTAGTAAGTTTAGCAAAAGTACCATCTTGTGATTGAGTTTGAAGATCTTTCAAACGGTTGATTGACTGACGAAGAGTTTTCCAGTTAGTCAACATACCACCCAACCAACGGTGATCAACATAAGGTTGACCAGCGCGCTGAGCTTGCTCACGAATGATGTTAGAAGCAGCACGTTTTGTACCAACGAACAATACTTTGTTCTTTTTGCTTGCTAGATTGTTAACAAAATTCAAAGCATCATTTAACGCAGGAACAGTGTGTTCAAGGTTAATGATGTGAATGCGGTTACGCGCACCAAAAATGTATTGACGCATTTTTGGGTTCCAGAAGCGAGTTTGGTGACCAAAGTGCGCACCAGCTTGAAGAAGGTCGCGCATGCTTACGTTGTAATCTGCCATTTTCTTTACCTTAAAAGTTTGGGTTAGGCCTCCATATGTCCGCATTCTCCACCCTTTCAGGCACCCAGAGTAATGTGACGACATATGTGCGGATTTTTAAATTGCCCTTATCAAAATTTCCATAAACGATTCATAAAGAAAGTCACAGAAAGCATTTGATAAATTGGGCGGCTATTTATACCATAGTCACATACAAATTTCCAAAAGTTTTTAAAGATCATGAACAGTACTTACGAAGCGCCCCGTCGATTAATCAAAACCGCAGATGAAATTGAGAAGATGCGTGTTGCAGGTCGATTGGCTGCAGAAGTTTTGGATATGATCAAACCGCATATCAAACCAGGTGTCAGTACACTGGAGTTGGATACGATTTGTCATGACTATATTGTCAATACACAAAATGCTATACCTGCATGTTTGGGTTATGGCGCTGCACCCGGCCGACCGGCTTTCCAACATGTGATTTGTACTTCTGTGAACCACGTGGTATGTCACGGCATTCCGTCTGAAAGTAAAATCCTGAAAAAAGGCGATATCCTGAATATTGATGTCACAGTGATTAAAGATGGTTACCACGGCGATACCAATATGATGTATGTCGTTGGTGGAGAAACTTCAATCATTGCAGACCGTTTATGTAAAGTTGCTCAAGAAGCAATGTACCGTGGTATGGCAACCGTTAAACCAGGCTCTACAATTGGCGATATTGGTGCTGCAATCCAAAAGTATGTTGAGTCAGAGCGTTTTAGCGTTGTCCGTGAATATTGTGGTCATGGTATTGGCACTGTATTCCATGACGAACCCCAAGTTTTACATTATGGACAACCAAACTCAGGTATGGTTTTAGAAGAAGGTATGACCTTTACCATTGAGCCGATGGTCAATGCAGGCGTTTGGCAAACCCGTTTGATGGGCGATAAATGGACTGTCGTAACCAAAGATCATAGCCTTTCAGCGCAATACGAACATACACTTCTAGTCACTAAAAATGGTGTTGAAGTTTTAACCGCGCGCCCTGAAGAAGACTTGTCTCGCTTTCAGAAATAAATAAGTCATTGACTAAACTGACTTGAGTCATTTAAGAAAAGGTCATATTGATATGACCTTTTTTTATTACTGCAATTTTCCACTATAAATAAGATATTGTTTTAAAATATTTTTTACCGTAAAAATCTTCTATTTTTACAATGTAATGCAATGTTAACACAATTACATAGATGCTAAGATTATCAACCCGATGATAAATAAAACATTAAAAAAAGAACATTCACTTAAAAAAAGACCTTGCAAAAGCAACATTCAAACACAGCAAAAAATCCTAATAATAAAAATACATAAAAATTAGTATCAATTGCGGACATGGAGTCCAATTCTATGAAGAAATCATTACTTTGCATGATCACCACATGTGTGACTTTACCTATGATGGCACATGCGGATTCACCTTATTTCAGTTTTAAAGATGGTGATGGATTTAAGCGATTTTCTGTATCAGCAGGCTGGTTACATGCTATGCCACAAGGCAATGGCAATCCCATCAAAGTGAATACCGCCGTTGCTGAAGGAACCCAATCAAAAGTAGGAGATATTTCTAAAAAAGCTGTACTAGATGCAGCTGTTAAGGAATCAAATCCTTTTCTATATGGTGCAATCGGTCTTTTAGGTGACACAATTCCCAGTGCTTTAACTGGTACAGCGACTGTCAATGGCTTATCGAGTTGGACTGCTGAAGGTACAGGCTTAACAGCAAAAGATGTTGATACTTTTGGCTTGATGGGCAATTATTACTTTACTGACAATATTTCTCTAGAGTTTAAAGCGGGTATTCCACCTAAAGTTGAGATTGAAGGTAAAGGTCAAATCTATGCCCCTTTGACAGGCAAAGATTCAACTCCACTCGGGAGTATTGACTTACAGAAAGATATTCCGATTACCGATTTATCCAAGCACTCTAAAGCAGCATCGGCAACTGCATGGTTACCAGCAGCAGAGTTACATTATCAATTTGGTAAATCTGGTGTAAATAAATTTCGACCTTATCTTGGTGTCGGTGTGATGTATGCACATTTCACCCATTTAAAAGTCGATAATGGCGTGAAAGATGATTTGATTGCAGCAGGTCATATGATTCAAAATGTCTTAGATAATCAAGCAGGTGCTGCACTTGACGGTAAACTATCTTCAGCAAATCCTGTAGTCAAAGTCAAAGCAGATGATGCTTGGGCGCCTATGGCAACATTGGGTGCAACCTATGACTTTAATGAGCGTTGGTTTGGCGTAGGCTCAGTAACTTATGCTCCTATGAGTAGCGATGCCACAATTACCATTTCAAACTCAAATACCAATAAAGATCTTGTTACGGCTAAGACTAAAATTGATATCGATCCTCTGATTACCTATGTGGGTGTAGGTTACCGTTTTTAATTTCTGAGACTAAAATGATTTTCTTGAAAAATCATTTAATCAATAAATTAAAATCATTGACCTAAACCGAGCAGATTGATCACTAAAATTTATCGATCGATAAAATTTTATTCTATCGCTAAGTCCCATTGAATCCTCTACAATTCTCATATGATGATTCAATGGACCACTTATGTCAGCGCTACAGGACGACACTCGCTTTTCTAAACCTCTCATTTATATGCTCATTGGAAGTGCTTTTATTCTGGCACTTTCTTTGGGTGTGCGTCATGGTTTTGGACTTTATTTAGTCCCGATGAGCCATGAGTTTAACTGGAGCCACCAAGTTTTTAGCTTGGCAATTGCTATGCAAAACTTACTCTGGGGTGCTGTTCAACCCTTTACAGGCGCACTTGCTGATAAATACGGCAGTAAAAAAGTCGTTGCAGTTGGAGGTGTACTTTATACGATTGGCTTGTTGTTGATGTCAGTCAGTTCAAATGCCCTTTTACTTGACCTTAGTGTCGGTTTAATTATTGGCTTAGCTCTCTCTGCAACTTCTTTTTCGGTACTGCTTTCAGCAGTTGGGCGTGCCGCTCATCCAAGCAAACGCAGCATGGCTATGGGGATTGCAAGTGCGGCAGGTTCATTTGGGCAATTTATCATGTTGCCTACCACCCTCCTACTGATTAAAAACTTTGGATGGTCTTCGGCACTGGTCATCACGGCAGTCTTGGTTGTATTGATTATCCCATTGGCATGGATGCTGAAAGCACCAATGTATACCCCGCCAAATGCAGTCAAGCAGGCGCTAAAACCGAGCTTAACCTTTAAACAAATTTTAAACATTGCCTTTCATCATAAACCTTTTCTGTGGTTGGCCTTTGGTTTCTTGGTATGTGGATTCCAAGTAGTGTTCTTAGGAATTCATCTTCCAGGCTATCTGATTGATCATGGTTTTGATGCTTCAACAGGTACAGTATTTCTTGCACTGGTTGGATTATTTAATATTGTAGGAACCTATGCCGCAGGCTGGTTAGGCGATAAATATTCAAAACCTCATTTGTTAATGGGTCTCTATGGCTTACGAGGCATAACCATTATTGCATTTTTGATGCTGCCACTGAGCATCTGGACGGTATATGCTTTCGGCATCATTATGGGGATTCTTTGGCTTTCAACGGTTCCTTTAACCAATGGCATTGTTGCCAATATGTTTGGTGTAAAATATTTAACCATGCTCAGCGGTATTGTATTTTTCACCCATCAAGTCGGCTCATTTTTTGGTGGCTGGTTGGGTGGCTTAAACCATGATATAACAGGTAACTACAACATCATCTGGGGTTGTTCAATTGCGTTAAGTCTGTTTGGCGTTATTGTGCATTTCTTCGTGAATGAGGAGGCGGTTGTCGATGACTGATACTGATATATGGTTAAAATTTGCTGTTTGGGGTGTCATTATTCTATTGTTGCTCTTGTCTAGCCTACTGTGGTTTAACACACCTGAATTGTTTGAATATTTTAATATGGCTTTTTGTGCACACTAATTTGAACTGAATTTGACGACCTAAACGTTTGAGCTGAATCTCAGTGCGATTGATTCAAAAGCGCTCAAAAAAGGCTGCCAGACAATCGTGATTATGGCAGCTTTTTTAAAATTCACTATTCAGTCTTTATTTTTGAATAAAAAAGTTTAGACATTAAAAAGACCATTTCACAATGGTCTTTTTAACGATCAATCTTAAATGATCTTAAGCTGATTTGCGTGAGTTTACTCGCCCTTGAATCACAGCTTTGACATTATTTTTGGCATAATTCAAGAAAACTTTTAATGGTGAAAGTTTCGGATTTGGCTTTTTGCCTTCACCGATCGCTTTAAATTGTGCGGCATACCAAAGGATTTCCATAATTGCCATTTTATCAACAAAAGGAATACCAGTTTTGATTTGCTCTACTGCATAACGCACATCTCGACCTGCGATCAAATGATTACTCACATCAGGCTCTACTGCCAAAGGACGAGCAATACCAATAAATTCGCAAGCGCCACTCTCCAGTGCTGCATTCATCCCTTGCGCTGTGCGGAAACCACCTGTCACCATCAGATGACATTTGACCTCTTTACGGATTTTTTCAGCAAAATCTAGGAAATATGCTTCACGTGCAATAGTGCTTTGTTTACGCTTGTCAGCCTTTGCTCCCGCCATTGCTGGTGCTTCATAAGTTCCACCAGAAATTTCGATAATATCAATACCAGCTGCATCAATCGCTTTGAATACTTGCACCACTTCTTCTTCAGTAATTCCACCACGTTGAAAGTCCGCAGAGTTCAACTTAACCGATACAATAAAATTTTCTGAGGTTTTGGCACGAACTGCTTGATAAATTTCCAATAAGAAACGCATACGGTTTTCAATTGAACCGCCCCACTGGTCTTGACGCTTATTGGTCAACGGTGAGAGAAATTGGCTGATCAAATAACCATGTGCGCCGTGGAGCTGCACCCCTTCGAATCCTGCTTTTTCACAAATCCGCGCTGATTCTGCAAAACGCTGGATAATATCTAAAATTTCAACTTCACTTAACGCTCGAGGAGTCCCAAATGTGGTTGCCAATAATGGACTAAACGGTACGGCAGATGGTGCAACTGTTTCTTTATTTAGCCCTTTTGGACACTGACGTCCCGGATGTGACAATTGAATCAATTGCACCATGCCGTGTTTTTTTCCGATATTTGCCCATTCAGTCAATTTGGCAAGATCTCGCTCGGTTTCAACCACAACCACACCTGGCTCATTTTTAGCACGGAAATCGACCATCACATTACCGGTGATCGCACAACCCAAACCACCTTTGCCCCATGCATCATACAATCCCAAATGCAGTTGATTGGGTTGTCCGGCATGGTTTGCCAGTGCCTCACTCATCGCACCTTTAATAATGCGGTTTTTAAAAATGGTCTTATTTATTTCTAATGATTCTGCAAGATGGCTCATGGTCAAATCTCTTCAATGATTAGAGTTTTTACTCTATTTTAAATTTATCATAGTTCAAGCGTAAATCTGACAATTTAATTTGTCAATTTTGTAAGTGTGACTGAAGAGATTAAAATTACTCAATCATTACAGCTTAATATTGACTCGCTTTAATTAAATTTTTTGTGTAACTATTCAACGGCTTGTCAAATAAATCTTGGGTATCTTGAAACTCGATAACCTTCGCCTCTTTCAGCACCAATACTTTCTGACACAGTGCTTTGACTACTTGCAAGTCATGACTAATAAATAAATAGCTCATTTGATAGTCTTGTTGCAATTGACGCAATAATTTCACAATTGCACGCTGTGTGGTTCGATCAAGTGCAGATGTTGGCTCATCAAGAATCAGTAATTTAGGTCGCAGTACCACTGCACGTGCCAAGGCGACACGTTGTCGTTGTCCTCCTGAAAGCTGATGTGGATAAAGTTGTTTCACGACAACAGGTAATTCAACTTTATTCAAAATTTCATTGATCCGAATAATCATTTCTGATTCTTTTAAATTTTGTAGTGCCAAGCCCTCTCGAATAATCTGATCGACCGTCATTCTTGGGTTTAAACTGCTTAATGGATCTTGAAAGACAATCTGAAAATTGCAGCGTAGCGGTCTTAATTTGCGCTGATTCAAGCGATTAATATCTTGATTTAATAAAATAATATTACCTGTACTTTCAATCAGTCTTGCAATTGCCAAAGCTAAAGATGTTTTACCAGAACCGCTTTCTCCGACAATCCCAATGGATTCAGCACGATTCAAACGCAAATTTAAAGGCTCAACCGCAATAAAATAATCTTGGATTCGATTTAAAACTCCTTTCCGAATTGGAAATTTGACCCCGAGTCGATGTAAAGATAGTACCAAATGACTGTCATTCGGTGTTGGATTGGCTTCACCAAAGTTATGATCCAGTAAATATTGGGTATATGCTGTTTTAGGTTTTAGAAAAATATCTCGAACTAAACCCTTTTCTTCAACTCGTCCCTGATTCATCACGATCACTTGATTGGAATATTTACGAACCAAATTCAAGTCATGGCTAATCAGGATCATCGCCATTTTATGATTCAAAATCAGCAATTGTAATAAGTTTAAGACTTGGGATTGTAAGGTAACATCCAATGCTGTGGTTGGCTCGTCTGCAATAATAATTTCAGGTTTTTGTGCCAATACTGAAGCGATTAAAACACGTTGTCTTTGCCCGCCCGACAGTTCATGTGGATAACGTTGTAACTTATCCTCAGGATCATCCATCCCGACATCACACAATAAATCATAGACACGTTTTCTGGCTTTTTCTTTAGACATCCCTTCTAAAATTAATGTTTCACCCACAATCCGTTCTACTTTATGCAATGGATTTAAAGCGGTCATCGGTTCTTGAAAGATCATGGCAATTTTTTTACCACGAATATTTAATATACCATTTTGATTGAGTGCCAATAAGTCGTGTTGATCATAGACAGCTTGCCCTGAAGCTTTTAAATCATCGGGAAGTAATCCCAGTAAAGCCAAACCGCTGATAGATTTCCCGGACCCACTCTCCCCGACAATCGCTACAGTTTCACCGACATGTAAATCAAAATTCAGATTCTCAACCAGCACTTTCTGTTGTTTATTTTCAATGTGCAGATGCTTAACAGACAATAATAAAGATTCATCATTATTTTTGGCGTCTTGGATCGAATGCATCGCGTGTCGCCTCCCCAATATAAATTAATAATGACAAAACCAACGCCAATGTAAAAAAACCTGAAAGTGCAAGCCACGGTGCATCTAGGTTATTTTTACCTTGTAGCAGCAACTCTCCCAAAGATGCGGCATCAGGTGGTAAGCCATAGCCTAGAAAATCCAACGCCGTAAGTGCTGTAATATTTGCAGTCAACATAAAAGGTAATTGTGACAAGCTTGAACTCATGACATTTGGCAGAATATGCCTAAAAATAATCACTAAATCACTTACACCTAATGCACGCGCTGCTTGCACATAATCCAAGTGACGCGCACGAAGGAACTCCGCTCGCACAATACCCACCAACTCTGTCCAACCGAAAATCAACATGATCAAAAACAGCCAATACACACTCGGCGTAAACAAACTGACTAAAATAATCACCATGAATAAAGTGGGTAATCCTCCCCAAACTTCGAGGATTCGCTGCCCAATCAAATCAACCCATCCACCATAATAGCCCTGAATCGCACCCACAACGACCCCAAGAAAAGCAGCAAACAACGTAAGAGCAAAACCAAATAACAAGGATATACGTAATCCATACAGGATTCTGGCCAACACATCACGTCCTTGGTCATCTGTTCCCAACCAATTTTGCGTTGTAGGTGGTGATGGTACAGGGACAGCTAAATCTAAATTAGGGGTCTGATAGGAGAAACGTAGAATAGGCCAAATCGCCCAGCCTTTTTCATCAATCAACTGTTGAACAACAGGATCTCGATAATCAGCTTCAGTTTCAAAAACTCCACCAAAGGTTGTTTCTGGATAGGCTTTAAGCACAGGCATGTAATAGTGCTGATCGTATTTGACCAATACTGGCTTATCATTGGCAATAAATTCAGCTGAAATAGAAATCACAAACAGTGCTATAAATAGAATAAAACAGCCAAAGCCCAATCGATTTTGTTTAAATTTCTCTAAACGAGCATGCATGCTTGGTGACATTATTTCGCACCTCTTGTTTCAAAATCAATCCGAGGATCAATCACCCGATACAACACATCGCAAATCAATCTTAAAATCAGACCAAAGAGGGTCAAAAAGAATAAAGTACCAAAAATCACAGGATAATCACGCTGTTGTACAGCTTCAAAACCCAGTAAGCCTAATCCATCTAAATTAAAAATTATTTCGATCAGTAAGTTACCTACAAAAAACACCCCCACAAGCACTTCCGGTAACCCTGCCACAATCACCAATAAGGCATTACGGAATACATGTTTGTAGAGCACTGTATTTTCGGTCAAACCTTTGGCGCGTGCAGCGAGTACATAATGCTTATTTAACTCTTCCATAAATGTGTATTTTGTAAGATAGGTTAAACTGGCAAAACCACCCAGCACTATTGCCAACAAAGGTAAAGCCATGTGCCAAAAATAATCAATCACCTGCTCAAACAAGTTCAAACTGTGAAAGTTGTCTGATACAAAACCCTGTAATGGAAACCACTGAAAATAAGAACCACCAGCAAAAAATACGATCAACAAAATCGCAAAGACAAAAGCAGGAACGGCATAACCTACAGCGAGTAGCAATGATGTTGCTCGATCAAAAAAAAGACCATTCTGTTTGGCTTTCCTTATACCCAAAGGAATGGAAATTAAGTAAATCAGCAAAGTGCTCCATAAACCCAAAGACATTGTGACTGGCATTTTTTCGAGTAAGAGTTCTGTAACAGGTTTATCTTTAAAAAAACTGCTGCCAAAATCAAAAGCCAAATAATTGCTCAGCATCAGTCCAAAACGTCGATACGCGGGTTGATCAAAACCATATTGCTTTTTGATTTGCTCAACCATTTCTTGGCTCAGACCTTGCGCACCACGATACTCATGACGGTCAATCGAAGCAGAAATTCCACCCGTGCCGATATTATCTCGTTGAAAGTTTTCTGCTTGCTGAATCGCCTGTTCAACAGGTCCGCCTGGTGCAATTTGAACCACAACAAAATTGATCAATAAAACAAAGAACAATGTTGGAATGATCAGTAATAGCCTTTTGAGTATATATGTGCCCATTGCAACAAGGTTCCTTATGTCCTCATGAGGATGGATGAATCAATTTAACTACGACTTAATTTGAGTCACTTATGTTTTGCATACTATTGTCTTTTAGACAATTTTTTTCATCGATTATCTTTTTAAATATTGCTCTACTTTTTTAGTTTCAATCGGATCAGCCCACCAATACTCCAAACCGAGTGATAGTTTGGGTTTAATTACAGGTTGATGATACATGTTCCAATAGGCATACCAATTTTTATCATTGCCATAGGTCAGAATTTGATAATAACCAGCACGTAACACACGATCGAGTACACGTGTATGTAATACCAGTTGTTCACGATTTGGGGAAGCAATCATCTTTTGGATTAATTGATCGATTACAGAATTTTTAATTCCTGCATAGTTATAATTGCCCACCTCATCTGCTGCTTTAGAACCCCACATTTGAGCCTGTTCAGCACCTGGTGTCAAAGATTGTGGCATATCCATTGGTGTCATCTGAAAATCCAAACGGCGCATACGTTCAGTATATTGCGGCAAATCCACTTGGCGAATCGTGGCTTGAATACCGAGTTTTTTTAAATTGCGTATATAGGGCATCAAAGTTCGTTGCGCACCATCCTGATGAATCAAAAACTCAATGCGAATAGGTTTCCCCTGCTGATCAAGCAATTGACCTTGGTAAAAACGATACCCTGCTTTTAATAAAATAGAACGTGCAATCAACAGGTTTTGACGATTAAAACCACTGGCATCAGAAACAGGATATTGCCAATCTGCTAAAACACCTTCTCGTTGTAAAGTTGGAAGTTGTTTAAGGTAAGGTTTAAGAATCTCTAGTTCTTGAACACTGGGTTTCCCCGTCGCAGCTAGCTCACTGTTTTGAAAATGGCTTTGTAGTCGAATATTTTGACCATATAACAAAGCTTTGTTGATCCATTCAAAATCATAAGCATAGGTTAAGGCCTGTCGAAAATACAGATCATTAAAAGGTGTTTTTCGGGTATTAAATACCAAACTTTGAGTTAAAGCCGGTGTTTGAATTTTAGCGGTATAAGCTTTGACTAGTCCTGCTTTTACCGCAGGAAAATGATAAGCAGTCACCCAATTGCGCGCGCTTTTCTCTTGGTAAAATGTATACTGTCCGGACTTAAAGCCCTCAAAAGCAACTTCAGGACTGCGATAATAAACATATTTGATTCGATCAAAGTTATAACGTCCGCGATTGACAGGCAAGTCTTTTGCCCAATAGTGTGGGTTCCGTCTATAAGTAATACTACGTCCAGAATCAATTCGTTCAATTAAATAAGGACCAGATCCTAAAATCGGTTGCAAAGTCACTTTGCTATAGTCTTTATTTTTCCAATCCGCTTTTGAGTAAATTGCGATCTTTGCCAAAATATAAGGCATATCAGGATTATGGGCAGATTTAAAGGTCATTTTTACCTGATACTTGGACAACACTTCCGTTTTTGCCAAATCAGATAAATACATTTGAAAGCCAAGATTGGCTTTGGTCTGAATCGTATCAAAGCTAAATTTGATATCTTCAGCGGTGACTGGTGACCCATCACTAAAACGGGCTTGAGGATTTAGGTGAAAAATGACAAATTTGGTTTTAGCGGGATCATAACTGACTTTTTCAGCAAGTAGTGGATATAACACACCTGGTTCATCCAACGAGCTATCCATCAAGCTATCAAATACATAGTTGATTCCTTCAGTCGAACTGCCTTTGCCATTCAAACTGTTTAAATTATCAAATGTACCGATACTTGACGTACTGATATAACCGCCTTTTGGCGCATTGATATTGGCATAAGGCATGACCTGAGCTTTGACATATAATGGCGAATTATGAACCGCAATATAAGGTGTAGTCTGAATTGCAGCAGCTACATCTACTGCAATACCTCCCCCCAATGCCAATACGAATGTACTGACATGTGTAAAACTCAGGTGCATTCCCCTACTTTCCTTGATTCAAAAAATCATTTTGAAAATTTAAATCACTCAGTAAATCCATCTATCACCCAAATCAATTAAAGATTTGGAACTTTGATAATACTACCAATACGTAAAGCGGCATTTGGTTTCAGATCATTCATCTCAGCTAATGCACCAGTATCGATACCGAACTTACTGGCTAAACGAATCAATGAGTCGCCACTTTTCACTTTGTACTCAGTGACAGTTTTAGGAATACGAATGGATTGACCGCGCTGTAAACCAGCACGTGGACTTAAATCATTCATCTCAGCCAGTTCTTGTACGGATAAACCCACACGACTTGCAATGACATTTAAAGATTCACCTGCCTTAACAGCATAACTTTCAGTATTCTTACTCGCTGCTTTAGATGAAGACTTTGCTGAAGCTTTTAAGTCTTCCTTTTCCTTAGAAAGCGAGGCTTTACTGGGTAAATCTCCGTCAATTTTCAAACGTTGTCCAACATCAAGTGCTTGATTACGAGATAAACCATTTAAGTCGCTCAAATAGCTCAACTGTAATTTATATTTCTTGGCAATACTTGCTAGCGTCTCACCTGATTTTACGACATGAATGTCCTTGCTTGAAGCTTCAGATTTTGCTTCACTTTTGCTATGTGCTCTGTCTTTAGCACTACTTTCAGGTGTCCCTGTTAATTTGAGCTTTTGTCCAACCAGCAAACCTGAAGTCGTTGTTAGACCATTTAACTCAGCAATTTGGTTAACTTGTAAATTATATTTGTTAGCAACTGCAATCAAACTATCGCCCGATTGAACTGTATAGGTCTCTGGAGTAGAACTTCCAGCAGGAATTTTGATCACCTGACCTACAAGTAAGTTTCGAGATGGAGAGAGTTTATTCAACTCAGCCAACTCCGTTAAAGATAATTTAGACTGTGCTGCAATACTGGATAAACTATCACCACTTTGAACTTTATAGTTTTCCGTTTTATAGCTTGGTTCAGATTTCAGATTTTTAAACTTACTTTGCTCAACCACTTTCGACTCAAGCTTGTTCTCTTGCTCATTCACTTCATTAAGGGGCACATTGATTTTTTGCCCGACAAACAAACTGCTTGAAATATCTAATCCTGGAGTTAAATCAGCAAGTTCATGTACTGATAATGCATAACGATCAGCGATGATTTTGAGATATTCACCACGTTTGACCACATAAGATTTAGTTCTTACTTTGGCAACGGGCTTAGATGTATCTGCTCGAACCACAGTCTTATTAATTTCTGATAATTTATCATCAGCAGTATCTTTAAGTTTTAATTTTTGACCAACAAATAAATTACTGTTGGTATTCAAATTGTTATAACTTGCCAATTGTGAAACCGATAAATCAAATTGATTGGCAACGCCAGTTAAGCTGTCATTCGGTTTAACCACATAAGTGGTCGGTGCTGACTCTGTTGCTTTCCGTGAGGTGGTTGGCGCATCAATCTGTGGTTTAGCATCATACAAATACAATGTTGCACCAACAAATAAAGTTCCATTTGGATCCACTTGGTTCCATTTGGCAATGTCACGCCAATTGACTCCATTTTTCAAAGCAATCGTTGCTAAAGTATCACCTGCCAAAACAGTATAAGTGCTGCGTTTACCTTTAGGAGGTTCCACCACGACTTCAGTATCAGTTTTCTTAAAGTTCTTATCTTGATTCAGTTTCGCTTCTTCAGAATTTGCAGGTGTAGTATCAGCCAAGCCTTTAGGATAGGCAAATCCAACAGTATTTTCTCTACCCTGCACTTCTGCGACTGATTGACTGGTCTGAATCGCAGTCAGTTTAATTTTGCCGTCATACGGGTCTAAAACTTCTGTACCTTGTGGCGCAATTGCTTTAATTTCTTTAACAACTTCTTCTTTTTCTGCTTGTGTTGCTTGTGGCTCTAACACTTGTTTAACTGTTTCTTTTTCACCTTCAGCTTTCACCGCAGCAAGAATTTGAGCCTTTTCTCGTGCAGAAATAGGCGGTTCTACTGCAACAGGTTTAACATTGGCAGCCGTAGTAACGGCAACAGGAATACGTGGTGCACTTGGAATATCTGCATTGGCGGCAAATCGCGCCAAAGCATCTGAGCCCTGTGGCGTATTCTTTAAAGTATTTACTGAATTTGCAGTGCTGGTTGTCGTAGTGGTTGCTTTATTTGAACTCAATACAGGTGGCGTGGTACGGGTCGGCGTAATCGATTGCGTTACCGTAGACGTTACACCAGCAGGTGTTAAAGTCTGGGTTGCTGTCGTTGGGCTATTATTGCTTGCCCAAAATCCACCATCAGAGCTTGATTTTAAAGCTCTTAACTTGGAATCAATTGTTGGGCTTAAATCAGCAGGAATCAAAATTCGTAAAGTACTTGATGGATCAACAACTTCACCACGATGCCCTGGATTCAGTGCGTACAATTCCGCACGGCTTAAACCTGTGATGGACGCAATTTGATTCAATTGTGCACCTGGTGGAACAGCGACTTCTCTAAAATGCGGACGATTGGCAATCGGCGGTAAACTTACACCATATTTAGATGGATTTTTAATGATTTGTGCGACCGCCAAAAAGCGCGGAACATAGTTCATCGTTTCTTGTGGTAATCGTAATGACCAATAGTCTGTTGGCAACCCTGCTGCTTGGTTTCGATTAATTGCCTGTTGAATTCGTCCTGGACCAGCATTGTATGCTGCCAATGCCAATTCCCATGAACCAAACTGATTATACAAACCACCTAAAAACTCATATGCTGCACGAGTGGACTCAACCACATCACGACGCCCATCGTACAAACTGGTTTGTCTTAAACCGTAAATTTTACCTGTGCTTGGGATGAACTGCCACATTCCCGCTGCCGCAGCACTACTGGTTGCAGCAGGATCGTAAGAACTTTCAATGATTGGTAATAATGCCAATTCAGTTGGCAAACCGCGACGTTCAGCTTCTTTTACTGTATGGTAAAGATAACGTGATGCACGGGCACTCAAACGATCAATATAAGGTTGACGAGAAACGAACCAGCTTCGTTGTGCATCAATCCGTGGGTCCCAATGGTTTTCATCCATTTTAAAACCAACAGACATGCGTTTCCAAACGTCACCATGTTTTAAAATCAATAAACGATCACCTTCTACCGCACGCATATCAGTTGCTGACAGAAGATCCTCTAGTGAATCCAAACTGTTCGCGTCCAACATCCCTGACGACTTTGATGTTTGAGTTTTTGACGTCGATGGGTTCGAAGAACACCCAGCAGTCAAACCCAGTGCCGCCAATGCAGATGTTAATAGTGATAGTTTAAAGAAAACAGATGCAGTAGGTTGCCACACCATTGTGGTAGGTTTAAACATAAGGGTTCCGAACAACATTTAGTAAATTATTTTATCTTTGCCATTTTAGTAGAGCTTAGGGCGCATACAAGGCAAAATTTGAATGCGAATTGCATACAAATGTTACAAGAAATTAAAAAAATCTCAGTTCATGCGTAGAAAACGCTGATTTGCGTATACAATAAATTCTTAAACCACGATGTTCAACTCTTAATTCACTTTCATTGGTTATTACTATGTCACAAACAATCACACTTTATGTCGACGGTGCTTGTAAAGGCAACCCAGGTCCTGGTGGCTGGGGTGCTTATATCATCACTGAAACTGAAGAGCATAAATTGTGTGGTGGTGAGCTGGATACCACCAATAATCGTATGGAGCTGAGTGCTGCTATTGAAGGCATTTCATTTTGCCCTACAGAAGCGAAACTGATTATTTGGACCGACTCCAACTATGTGAAGCGCGGTATTACCGAATGGATTGAAGGTTGGAAAAAGAAAAATTGGAAAGATGTCAAAAATCCTGATTTATGGCAAAAACTGGATCGCGTATGTAGAGGTCGTGAAATCGAATGGAATTGGATTAAAGGTCATGCAGGTCATGCAGGCAATGAAATGGCTGATCAGTTGGCAAACTTAGGTACGGAACAAACATTGGCAGCAAAAAACACGAAGGTGCCTCAATCAGCCACCGAACAGATTGTAGAAAATAATGATAAAAAAAAAGATGAAAAAGACTGGTTGCTTGATGATCCCTTCGGATTTGACCTGATGGAATCCGATGAAACTATCGATACTGAATTGCCGACACCCAAACAAACTGTGACAAGTTCTGAGACACCAAATAATAATTTGCGTGATCAAGATGTAGTAGAACAGGTTGAACAAAGTACTCAAATGAAAGATATGAATATTCACCCGCAAATTGTGATTACACCTGCGACCATAAAACTGCATGGACCTAAACAGTTTATTCTTGATACCGAAACCACAGGTTTTTATTATCAGGACAGTGATCGAATTGTTGAAGTTGGTGCGATTGAAATGGTCAACCGTAAACTCACAGGCAGTTCGATTCACATCTACATTAATCCAGGAAAACCTGTAGGTGAGTCAGAAGCCATCCACGGGATCACTGATGAATTTTTAAAAGACAAACCCAAGTATGAGGAAATTGCAGAAGTCCTATTCGACTACTTAAAAGGCAGTGAAATCATTGCACATAATGCAAGCTTCGATATGAACTTCTTGGATATGGAATTCAAACGCAGTGGTCTTCCTGCCCTGTCTGAAGTGTGTACAGTGACTGATACTTTAGCGATGGCTAAAAGTAAGCATCCCGGACAAAAAAACTCTTTAGATGCACTTGTTCGACGTTACGAAATTGTTCAACGTGATCGTACTTTCCACGGCGCATTGCTTGATGCTGAAATTTTAGCCGATGTTTATCTCGCAATGACAGGCGGACAAGTATCCTTTGACATGGATGCTATTTCTGCACATACTGAACAAGCTCAGGGGAATACAACACGGCAAAAAATTGAAATTGATGTTCCAGTAATTTACGCTTCAGATGAAGAATTGGAAGCACATGAGAACTGGGTCAATAAATATCAAGAAAAACATGGGGAAGCCTGCATTTTTGCAAAATAAAATTTCCTATTTAGGCTGATTTTTTTCTGTAAAAAGTCCCTTGTTCAGCTATATTAAAACTTAGAAAATTAGCCTCGTTTTGAGGCTATGCAATAGAACATTTAGATACCCAGGAAAGGTGCAGATCAATGTCTTACCAAACCTCTATACATTTTGATCCGACGGCATTACTGATTATTAAAAAAGAAGTCGATAATTCAATTTTACAAGTTGAATCTGCTGTCAGCAGTTTAGTTGAAGATCAAACTTTACCCTTTGGTATTGATGATGCATTGCTACAACTGGAACAATGTAGTCATGTACTGATGCTGATTGACATGCCTCAAGTTGCAAAAATTGCCGAACTTTCAGCACAAGTCATGCGTAAAATCATGCAAAATCCACGTGAAATCAATACTCAAGATGTGATTGCATTGAGCGAAGGTACAACCATGCTCAAACGTTACATTGAGTTTAGTTGTCTACGTGAAGTCAAAGTGCCACAATTTTTGCATGATACACTAAATCGCTTGGAACTTTCTTTAGGTTTAGAACTCACGCCAGAAGGTCAAGCTATTATGCCACTACTGGATTGCGTGACGCCTAGTTTTAATCTCTTACAAACTCCCGATTTGGAACGTTCAGTGCATGTACATAAGCTTTATAAGCTGTGTCTGCATAAACTCTTAAATCAACAAGAGACAGATTTAGATCTGCAAGGGATAAAACTGGTTGGCAATTATTTAGCCAATATCGCTCAAGGACAACCGAGTGCTCAATATTGGGCGCTGATTGCTGTGGCTTTAAATCAGATTGAAAATATTATCCTCAACGATACACGTTTAAGAACATTAATTAGCATCGAAACCAACATTTCATCATTCTTTAAAGACCTTGCAGGATTTATTCCATCCTTAACCGATACTGCAAATGTATTGAGTATTTGTATTAGTCAGGAAGATGAAATTTCTCAACACATTCGTGAGCAAATCAATGTAGGCGAAGATATTTTAACGGATACTCAATTACAGATTTTTAGTCGTCATTTGTACGGACCAGATTTCGATACGATTCATAGTGTCAGCCAGCTCATTACAGATGAAATGTCGCAAATCCGTAATGATATCGAGTTTAATTATCAAAATATGAGTGATGAAAAAACTCAAGAATTAAAGAGTAAACTCACAGACCTTGCACATGTATTTAAAGTACTTAACTTAAATGAAGCCTATAGCGAACTAAAACAGCAAGCTGATCTGTTGTCTCAAGAAAACATGCTGAGAGATGAAAACTATGCACAGCAATTGATGAATAGTATTCTATCTGCGATGAACTCTATTGGAATTCTTGAACGCAATTACACTTCTAATCGCTTGCAATTAAAGGTCAATAATCTACATATTTCTTTAGACCGTCTTGATGAAGCTCACACCGCTTTACTGACTGAAACTAAGGCAATGGTCGATTTAAGTTCACAAACACTGGTTCAATATTTACAAGATCCGCAGTCTACAAGTCTAGAACTACTACCTTCTCAATTATATGAAATTGGAGGAGCTTTATTGTTCCTTGCAGCCAAAGATGGTCAAAAGGCATTGGCACAGTCTGCTGAATTTATTCAGTCTGGACTCAACAAAGAACAGATATTTAACCAACAACAGATCAATAAACTTCTGGATGTGTTAGCCAGTGCAGATATGATGATTGAAAATCTACAGAACAAACAACCTGTTTTACAAACGATGTTTGATGTAGCATTAGCAAGTAGTCAAAATTTAAAATTGGTAGCCTAATGTCAGAATTATCAGTTGCTTATATCTTTCATCACCAACAACTTTTAGTAGATGAAAACTTACAACTTCCGAAAGTAGAGAAATTGGCAAGTGATATCAGTTTTAACTCGGGTGATCAAATCATTGCCCGAGATCTTTTTATCGAAGATGAAATTCCACAAGGTTATCAACTGATTCCAATTCGACAGCTCATCTCACAATGGACAAAATCTGAATTTGAACAAGCCAGCCGAGCAGTGCAACTGCTTGAATGGCGTCGAAATCATAAATTTTGTAGTCACTGTGGACATGAAACAGAAGTTCACCCGATTGAATATGCAATGGTTTGCCCTGCCTGTCGTTATCACCAATACCCTCGTGTACAGCCGTGTATTATTACGGTGATCACACGTGGCGAGAATGAAATTTTATTGGCTAAAAATGCCAAGAATAAAAGTAATATGTATGGTCTGATTGCAGGTTTTGTTGAAGTCGGTGAAACCCTTGAAGAAGCGGTAAAGCGTGAAACTTTGGAAGAAGTCGGTTTAAAAGTAAAGAATGTACAATATTTATCGAGTCAACCGTGGCCTTTTCCAAGTAATTTGATGCTCGCCTTTAAAGCCGAATATGAGGCGGGTGAAATCGTATTACAAGAAGAAGAGATCAGTGATGCGCAATTTTTCAAATTTGATCAATTGCCTGAAACGCCGTTCACAGGCAGTATTGCACATGCCATGATTGAACATGTGATTCACAATACACCGATGCACCAAGATTAATTTGATCCATATCCTTAATAAAAAGCCTAGCGATTGCTAGGCTTTGTTCATTGCATCATCGAGTACTTTTATAATTTCCGATCGTGTCATAAAGAAACGACTGAATAAACTCGAAACACTTCCCATAATCGAGATATGTCCCGTTTTAGGAATCGTCAAGATTTCACAATGATTACCTTGTTCATGTAATTGTTGTTTGAAATCAAATGAGTTCGAAGGCTTTACGATTTGATCATTTTCAGCCAGAAATAAATAATGCTTTACATCATTCTTAGCAACAAAGTAATAAGGCATCACTTGTTGATATGGAATCGCCTGATCAAATGCATCTTCAGCCAAAGCATCACCTTTATAATCAAAATGATAAGGTCCCGCAATTCCAATCATAGCTTTGATGTTTGGTTTTAGCGCCAAAGCATAACTTTTGGGATGATAAAGCAATGAGGCAATATTAAATGCCCCAGCTGAATGCCCCATGAGTGCAATTTTATCTGTAGTAATCCCTAAACGTGTTTGCTGTTGTTCAAGATAATTCAAAGCAACGGCTAAATCATCAACATAGCTTGGAAACTTATGTTCAGGTGCTAAATGATAATTCATAATCGCAACGTTATAGCCATAGCGACTAAATGCTTCACCTACAAATTTATAGGCACTTTTATCACCATGATTCCAAGCACCACCATGTACAAAAACAATTAAAGCTTTGTTATGTGTTTGATGGGAAAGATATAGATCTAAACGTTGTCGAGCTTTTAAACCATAAGCAATGTTTGATTTTATGGAATACCCTTTTTTAGGGGTTAGTCCATTGATCGTTATGCTGCCTAAATCATATAAACGAAAATCTTGATAATGTGCTTTAAACTTAACTTTAAGCTGTTGAAATTGCTTATCAAGTTTAATTTTTAGCAATTCTAATCTATTGTTGGATAACATTATTGTTTTGCCCTGAAGCATCTGGATCAATTGCAACAGGGGTTTGCACATCTGGTTGTTGTGCATTGTTTACCACAGGTGCCGTAAACGATGAAGTTTGAACTGAATTATTTGCTTGCTCAACATTGTCAATCAAGGTCACAATTTTAGTCACATTTCCAACCTTTTGTAGAACATCATTTAAATCTGCGATTTCAGCATTATTTAAACGACCCAAAACATACAGTACGCCATCTTCAGTATGAACCAAAACTTTGTTATCAGAAACGACAGGCGCTTTCATGATTAAGCCACGCGTATTTACGGTTACAGAAGCGTCTTGCATAATCGTGCTATAGCCGATTTGATTGCCAACAGTTAAATAATTATGTACCGCTTTTACGTCACTCATTGCACGTAAATTGTCTTCGGCAAGCTGCTTTAAATGTGCATCAGGCACTTGTCCAGTCAGTAAAACATTACTATGGAAACTATTAATATTTACACGAGATTGTTTAAATCGAGCATCCAGCTTATATAGATTAATTTTCGCAGTACGCTCAATAGAAGAATCAATAAAAACCTGCCCTAAAGATCGGACACCGCTTTCTGTTCCCACTGGTGAAGAACCAGTACCACCTGAGATAAAACTAGCGCAACCAGACAAACTTGCTACACACATCATGGTGATGACAATACGCTTTAACACTCAGCAAGACTCCTAATGATTTTAACTGACAACACAACATCCTGATTACTCATTAAGATGTTGGAACATATCTTTTTTTTGATAAAAAACTGTGAGGCAATTCTTCATCACAGATTAATCAAGTCTGCATCCAAAGTAAATGCATTTTCAATCCAAGACTGATCATAAGAGATTTTACTTAAGTCTTGCTGTACGTTTTTTGCAATTTTATGATGTAAATCAAACCCAATTACATCAAAACGACAATAATACTGTTCATATTGCGGATATTCTTGTAAAAACCTAAACGCCGTTTTGATCATTTTTTGTTGCTTAATCAAATTCACAGCTTCAAAGGCATATCCCCTATAGCTTGACGTTCTGGCTTTCACTTCAATAAAAACTAATTCTTGCTGTGTCTCAGCAATAATATCGATTTCGCCAAAGCGAGAAAAATAGTTCAATTTGACAATCGTGTAGCCAGACTGCCGCAGTATTTTTACTGCCTCATGCTCTGCCCATTGCCCTAAATTATTTTTAGCCATCGATCATTCAACTATAAGGGCACTAAGTTATTTTTAGAGCGCTCAAAACATTGTGGAATGCGCTCAACGCGATTACCTTCAATTTTAATTTTTCCTGTCCGCCCATTAAAGGTTAGACTTTTGACATTGGGATCTAACACAAATTGTTCAGCAATGTACCAAGCATCACCACCAAACGCATATAAACGTTGATAAGGTAATGACTTTGGTTGATCCTTATAGGCTTTCACCACATCTTCCCATTCTTTGATATACAAAGCAGGCACATCACAGAACTTCATCCCTTTCGGTAATGTTTTACTTTCATTTACGGCGATCGCTTGAGTATAAATATTCTTTTTCTTTAACTTCTTTAAATTTGCCAACCATTGATTTGACCCAAGCAATAAAATACCTTCACTTGCTTTGGTCGTATTTGGCATCGCATCTACTGGGTCAACTTCTCCTGCATAATTTGCGAAAAGTGCATTTAAAAAGCTGATTGATTCTGCCTCAGTGCCCTTTTCACGAACAACATAGAGTTTGCTCACTTTATCATGCTGAATATAATCCAGAAGTGCTAAAGCATCGTCATTTTTAGACAGACTATATTGCCAAACATTTTTATGGGTCGGATACACCTCATTCAAAGCAAGCACTGGAACTTTAGGTTTTAAATTAATCAATGCTTCTACATCTGGACGTGCCAAAGGACCAATAATCATTTTGGTCTTTTTATTCACATTTTGCTTCAATATGGTTTTGATGGTTTTTTGATCAGAATCGACAAATTTTAATGGAATTTGGTTCTTGGATGCATGAGATGCATTCAATATTCCTTGTTTGATACTTAAACCTGCTCGCGACATGGGACCTGTTTCAGGTAAGATAACAAGAATTTCTGCGTGAACTTGGATTGTAAATCCAATTATTCCCAAACATCCCAGTCTTTTAATACTGTTCAACACTATCTTATTTTTCATGGAGACCTTTATGAGTGCTCAATTATTTGTCGTAGCGACCCCAATTGGGCACTTAGATGATATGACTTTCCGTTCTATTGAAGTTTTAAAGTCGGTTTCTATTATTGCGGCAGAAGATACCCGCCAATCCGCTCAATTATTAAAACATTATAATATCTCAACTCCACTTACAGCGTGTCATGATCATAATGAAAGTAACAAAATTGATATACTTATCGAAAAATTAAAGCAAGGTCAAGATATTGCACTGGTCAGTGATGCTGGAACCCCGCTCATTAGTGATCCTGGATTTAAATTGGTTCGTGCTGCACAAGACAATGGAATCCGTGTCATTCCTGTACCGGGCGCTTGCGCTGCAATTGCAGCTTTGTGTGCTGTTGGCTTGCCTAGTGACCGTTTTAGTTTTGAAGGCTTTCTATCTTCAAAACAATCTCAGCGCTTAATACAACTAGAAAAATTAAAATATGAAACGCAAACCATGATTATCTATGAAGCACCCCACCGTATTTTAGACAGTGTCAAAGATATGGCTCAGGTTTTTGGTGAACAACGCCCCGTCGGTTTCGCTCGCGAGATCACCAAGACCTTTGAAACTATTAAAAAAATGACGCTAGGTGAATTGGTGAGTTTTATTGAAAATGATCATCACCAACAAAAAGGTGAGATCGTTTTAGTCATCGGTGGTCTACCTGATGCCAAAGATCAAGATGTTGAACAAGATAAGTTAGATCAACTACTCACACGATTATTACAGGACTTATCTGTTAAAGCTGCATCGCAACTCGCAGCTGATTTAATGGGTATCAAAAAGAAAATTGCTTACCAACGAGCGTTAGAACTCACCAATCAATAATCACTTGATATAACAATAAAAGTAGAATGATCATCATTGAGGAATAGGATGTTTAGTGGCTGTTCCTCAATGTATCTAAGAATATGATTGAACATTTATTTTTTATTTATCAGAAATTTTAACTTATGATCAATAAACCAAAGATTCAAATTTTTAAAATATCAAAACCACGACTCTTTTTATTGTCATGGCTGATGACATCATCTTTATTTGCTGCACAAGATCCGGATTTTAATGAACCACTTCAACTGTCAGGTGATTTTGCTCAATTTAATATCCATAACTCCTCTGGCTATTACAAAGGGAACTTTAGCGCCAAACAAGGAAGTATGCAGATCAAAGGAAATGAAATACAGCTCAATCAAGATAAAAATAAACAACTTGTGTCTATCATCGCTTTTGGCACCCCTCTAAAACTGAATAAGAGAATCTATAAAACGAAAGAAAACATTCAGGCTTCTGCAAATAAAATGATTTTCGATGCGAAAAAATCAATAATCACTCTAGAAGGTAATGCAATAATTAGAAGTGATGTTGGAAAACAAATTAAAAGTTCAAAAATTACTTATGATTTAATCAGTAATGACTTTGAAGCGATTGGGAATGATCAACAACGTGTTGAAATCATCATGCAACCTTAAGCGTTGAATCAATCAGCCGCCCCCTAATCAAATTTTAAAGACATTAAAAAAGCACCTGACGGTGCTTTTAAAATCAATCTCTTGCAGATTCATCAGGGGGAACTTCAGTAATTTTCCCACCACGCGCTAAAAATGCAGCGATTTCATCTTCTAATGCTTCACGTTGTCTTTTTTTCGCAGTCACCGTGAGTGTTTCTGCTTCAGCCAAATCTGTATCAGACACCGTTGATTCACTTACCGCAGCACCTTTTTCCGCTGCTTTAGCTTCATCATCGTCAACTGCATGATCTTCTGAATTATCATCATAATCATTTGTATCTGTCATCTTGAACTCCCCATCAACGACGTCAATTTACCATCCAAAAAATGGTGATGTTTTACAGAGAAATGTACCAATCTCTTGCGGATTCGACTAGTCTCTAGATACATAAAATCGTGTTTTTTTTCATCAAATTCGTAATATTGTTTAAATGATTGTTTAAAAAGTATCAGTCAACTCATGAAATGGCATATTGCGTGCTTTTTAACGTTTCTAATCCACTGGCTTTTGTTAAAAATTGATCTTTTAAAAGCGGAGTATTTTCCACTTGTTTCAGTCCAAAATTACGCGCCCAGATCATAGGAAAGAATTCAGCAGTTTCCAAGAAACCAATCATCGACATGCTATGCATCATGGCATCATTTTGCCCTTTACGAGTGTGTTCATAACGTTTTAAGGTCTGTTGGTGTGCCCACACACCACGCTTTTTATCTTGCAATAAGACATCACAAAGCACTGCCGCATCCAAACAACCTATATTCACTCCTTGCCCAGCCAAAGGATGAATCACATGTGCTGCATCACCAATCAATGCCAACCCTTCCTTGACATAACGCTGCGCTGCGCGTGCTTTGAGTGGAAATTTTGCACGTGGTGTTGCTTCAATTATTTCACCCAACATATGATGACTTTCACGAGTGAGCAACTGGCAAAAATCTACATCATTCAAACTGGCATATTCATCTGCATAATCATCAGGCAGTGTCCAGACAATTGAAATCCAATACTCAGCTTGTTGAGGATTCAAACTCGCCATCGGTAAAAATGCCAAAGGACCAGTTGGATGGAAAATTTGACGAGCCACATAACGGTGCGGTTGTGTGGTACGAATCGCACAAGTCAAACCTGCTTGCTGATAATCAAGAATATCGTAATCAATAAAAGCCTGCTCACGCACAAATGAGTTTGCCCCATCTGCCCCAATGACCAATTTGGTCTTTAACTGACTGCCATCTGCAAGATGGATTATCCAACAACCAACGCCTTGTTCAACACGAACGACTTTCACCTCGGTACGATAGTCGTTTAATTGTTCCAGCATTTGTTGTTGAATGGCGAGATTTAATAAGCTGGGTTCAACCATTGAACCTAAACTATGTTCATCAGTCGGAAAATTTATGGATTCTTGACCAAAATTAATTTCTCCATAGCCATTTTTATTCCAGACTTGCATCCCTGTATAAGGCATTTTTCGGGCAATTTTATCCCAAACATTCACAGTTTTAAGTAAATGAATGGTTGCTTGACTGAGTGCCAAAACTCGTGGATTCGCTTGGGCTAAAACTTTTTGCTCGTCTAAAATGGGTGCTGCGTCTAATACTGTTGCTTGAACACCGCCTTGCGCCAAAAGTAATGCGGTTAAACCGCCTACCAGACCACCACCAATAACAATAACATCTAAAACATTTTGTTCTATCATGCTTTTAACCCCATTGCGTAATTGGCAACCAAGGGTTTTATTCCAGGGATGACATCAAATGCAACTAACCCTGTATTACGTAATAATTTTAAAACTGGATTCTGATTACTAAAGCCTCGTACAACCGAATCACAAAATTTGATGACCCGTTGTTGATCTGTTAAGCGAGCCTGTTCGTATGCCTTTAACATCTCAGGCTCACCTATATCTTCAGACTTAGCCATTTGTGCTGTGATATAACGCAGTAATACATCAGCATCACGCATGCATAGATTAAATCCTTGCCCTGCCACAGGGTGAATCGTATGTGCCGCATTTCCCATTAAGATCACACGTCCAACTGCCTGTTTATCTGCCAGCACTTGTGACAATGGGAAACTAAAACGTTTGCCTGTCTTTTGGAATTTACCTGCACGATCGCCATAGGTTTGCTGTAAGGCATCCAGAAAATGTTGATCATTCTCTTCCCCTAGCCACTCACCCTCTGTTCCTTTTTTTACCGGCCAAACAACTGAACGGCGGCATTCACCAGGCAAAGGTAATAATGCTAATGGACCTAAGTGGCTAAAGCGTTCAAAGCCCACTTGCTGATGCGGTTTAGACGTTTGTACAGTGGTGACAATTGCAACTTGATCATAATCATGCACATCCACACCGACGCCTAAGGCTTGACGGCAAAAAGAGTCTCGACCATCTGCTGCAATCACCAATTTAGCTTTGATTGAATGACTATATTCTTCACCACGACTTGCTTCTATATAAACAAAGTCATTGTCTTGTTTTAAAGAGTTTACTTGCACACCATCAATCAACTCTATAAGAGGTTGTTGTCTTACCTTAGTAAGAAGTACCCTTCCAAGCCATGCATTTTCAATCACTTGCCCAAAGCTTTCGACTTTTTCTTGATCTGCTTTTAAACGGGCTTTACCGAAACTGCCTTGCTCTGTGATATGGACTTCAAGAATCGGAGTTGCATGCTCTTGTAAAGCATTCCACAAGCCGAGCTTTTGATAAATTTGTACAGTACGACGTGAAAGTGCTGTATTTCGAGCATCAAAACTTGAATGATAAGCTACAGCATTGTTGTCATCATAATTTGGGTATTTCACCGCTTCTAAGAGCTTTACCGCAATATTCGCTTTCGCCAACATGAGAGCCAAACTCAGCCCAACCATTCCACCGCCAACGATGATGACTTCTTGTTGCATGCTTTGATCCTTTCTATACGTGATTCAGCTTACTGAATACTTATGATCTTGATGAATTTTATCTTACATCAAGCGCGATTATTTTTATATTGAAATAGGAAATTGTTGCTATCATTTGTACTGAATCAATACGT
Source organism: Acinetobacter sp. B-6 (assembly GCF_056930735.1). Classification (NCBI taxonomy): domain Bacteria; kingdom Pseudomonadati; phylum Pseudomonadota; class Gammaproteobacteria; order Moraxellales; family Moraxellaceae; genus Acinetobacter; species Acinetobacter sp. B-6. The sequence goes on from NZ_JBXPBY010000007.1 coordinate 180,751, forward strand.
TATTTTAAAAAAGACACATCATATCTAATCAAGAGCTAACAATGACGTTGTAAGAGTTTTAAATTTAGAAAAAAGCGCAATATTGTCAAAACATTGCGCTTGTTGAAACCATTTCAATGCAATGGCTCAGTCGAACATCAATAATTAACATATTCAGTTGTGGGATGCCATCAAGGCTTCAATATCCTCAATCGTTTTCACAACATTCTTAGTCAACACCAAAGGACCGTGTTCGGTTGCCACGACATCATCTTCAATTCGGATACCAATGCCACGCCATTTTTCCTCGACAGTTTCATCATCTGGCGCAATATATAGACCCGGCTCTACTGTAACCACCATGCCTTGCTCATAGGTTCGCCATTGACCATTGTCATCTTTATAAGCACCAACATCATGTACATCCATACCTAGCCAATGCCCAGTTCCATGCATATAGAACTGACGATAACTTTCAGATTCGATAATTTGATCAACATCACCTTGCATAATTCCAAGTTCAACCAAACCTTCAACCAGAATTCGTACTGCTACCGTATGCGGTTCTTTATAAGAGTTTCCAATTTGAATCGCTTCTATCGCTGCAATTTGCGCATCTAAAATAATTTGATACAAGGCTTTTTGTTCAGGGCTAAATTTGCCATTCACGGGAAAAGTCCGTGTGATATCTGAAGCATAACATTCATATTCACACGCCGCGTCAATCAACACCAGATCACCGTCTTTTAGCGACTGATTATTTTCTACATAATGTAAAATACAGCCATTTTTACCACCACCAACAATGCTGTTATAGGCAGGGACACAACCATGCTGACCGAAAATATAATTCAATTCAGCTTCTAAAGCATATTCCATCATTTCTGGACGAACTGTTTGCATGGCACGAGTATGCGCATCCGCACTAATGTTTGCTGCAATTTGCATCAATTCAATTTCTTCAGCTGATTTATGCAAACGCATTTCATCTAAAATCTGATCAAGTTGCATAAGCTGTGTTGGCACGCCGAAACTACGACTGGATTCTTGTGCTTTGGAAATCCAATGCGTTATTTTGGCATCAAACTCTGCTCGTTGACCAATCCGATAGAATAGTTTTTCTTTATTGAGGATTTTGGCAATAATCTCTTCATCAAGCAAATCTATGGCATATGCTTCATCTGCTTCATAGTCATCAATTGCTCCATCAATTCCTGCTCGATAACCATTCCAAATTTCCATTTCACGGTTTCGCTCACGGCAAAATAGACTATAAATATACGTTTCACCAGTTTCATCTGTTTCGAACACTGCTACTGCTTGAGGTTCGGCAAAACCTGTAAGATAAAAGAAACTACTGTCTGCACGAAACTTATAGTCAGCATCTCTATTTCGCATGACTTCCGGACTAGTGGCGATAATTGCAATACTATTGGGACCCATTTGTTCAGCGAGGCGGTCACGACGTTCCTGAAAATCTGCTTGAGTTAATTTCATTCTCTATTCAGCTTGTCTTTCAGTTCATTAAATCAATTGGTGAATGTTTAAATTACAGTTTGATGGGGTAAGATGTAAATACGAATACAACAATATTTATCCATTTATTTTAAAAACAAAATCAGCAGTATTCTATGAGATTGATTGATCGATCCTTATCAATATCCTTAAAATGACTTGGTTTTGTTATCAAAATATATCCGCATATCATGATAAAAAAATGGCTGATTGTGGTCTCTAAATTTTAGAGATTTATACAATCAACCATTTCATTAAAACTTAGCAGTGCTTCATCTTGAACAAAAAATTTAACTTGGACGGTGTGGTGTAAACATTTCGACCACATTGTTACTTTCAGATGAGTCTATAGCTTGCTTCATTTTGCTATGGAAATTTTGCAACAAAGGGCTTTCTGAAACTGGTACTTTTTTGCGCCCTACAGATAGGGATACTGGAATCAAGCGAACAAACTCGTATAACTCTTCATAGCTTGCTTCACCCTCTTCATCATCATCTGATTCATCAAACTCAACAGATGCCACATCTTGTAAACTTTCAATTAACTCTTGTTCGTCTGAACGAATGTGACCTGAAGCCAAACCAAAACCTAAAACTACACCAGCACACCAGTCAGCCAAAGCTTGAACACGCTCCGATAAAGTATGTTCATCATCTGGAAGCATCGGAAGATAGTCTAAATCATCTTCAGCAAGCGCATGTGACACATCTTCGGTTTCATCTGAGAGTACAGCCAATGCTTCATCGTCTAATTTTGGTACATCCAACGTCGATAAAATTTGTAACCATTCATCTCGGGTTGGTACTTCGGTAACACAAACTATACCTGTTAATAAGCCATGTAACTCACTCGGGCTTGAAATTTCCTCAATCCCTTTAAAATTTTGGTTCCAATCTGACCAACCTGAAATATCGTCTTGCATTCGCTTATCCAATCTCTATACTTCTGTATATATTACCTTTGATTGCAAATCTGTGCGACCCGTTATGTTAGAACAATTACAGCGTCTACAAACGCATATTGGTGTTTTAAAAACACGAATCGAGACTGTTGAGAAAGAAAATGCATCGCTGTTAAAAGAAAAAGATAACAGTGAAGAGCAAGCTCACGCTCAAATCAGCCATAAAAACAGTATTATTACCCAAAAACAAGATGAAATTGATTCGCTCACTGAACAGCTTGCTCAGTTGCAAAATCAATTTCAACAGCTTAACACTGATGCCTCATCTTTAGCTGAACGCTATAGCCGTTTAGAAAAAAGCTGTACAGATTTAAAAAATCGTTTTCAGGAAATTTTAGCCGAACGTAATGAATTACGCGTGGTTAAAGAGAAAATGGCAAATGAACAGCGCCATCATTTGCAGGACATTAAAAACCTGCAAGATGAGCGTGAACGTTTAATCCAAAAAAATGAACATGCAAAGACCAAAGTTGAAGCAATTATTCAACGTCTTTCTATTTTAGGGACTGAACAAGATCATCATGCGCAAGAGATTCAACAACTTGCTCATCCTTCAGAATCTAATGAGGAAGTATAATTATGTCTGAACATGTTACCGTAGAATTGCGTTTAATCGAACAGACTTTCCGTCTAGGTACGACAACAGAAAAAAGGCACGAGTTAGAACGTGCTGGTCAGCTGTTAAATGATAAGTTTCAAGAGTTCCGTCGCAAAGCACCCAACGTTGAACATAATAAGTTGGTGATTATGGTGGCGTTAGAGTTAATGCAAGAAGTTTTGAGCATGAATAAAACGTTACAAGAATACGCACAATGCGAACGTTTATTAGAAGCAATGCTCGAAGATGTTGAAAAAGCGGGCTAAACCGCTTTTTTTTCGTGCAGTTGATTTCATTTTTTTATCTATATTTATAATTTGTGACCTTTGATGATTTGCCACAAACGTCAGATTATGTATACTTAATACAACTCTGGGGTGTTCGCCAGTACGTCTATTCCCCTGCCGATACTTAAACTTATGGATGTGTTCTGTATATTTTGAGTGTATGCCCACCGCGAGTGGGAAACCCAGTAAGTGTACGTCACGTCCACCTTGAACTCATCGGGTTCAGGGTAACGACCATGCAGCGGCATCACCGGAGTACTTATTTTTATTATAAAAATTTAATGTTTAAAATTCATTGTAGTTCTCTGACGAGTCTCTTTATACCGTATCCTCTTAAAATTTTCATGTTTTGATTTATATGGTCATTTCGATTGTATGATCCGCATAATCCATACACTTATAACTCAACATCACATTAGGTTCTCAATTTAAGACCTGATACTTCATAAATACGTTCATTTAAACACAACACAGATCAACTTCATATTTTGACTTGAAAAACTTGATATTTTGCTAAAGCTTGATTGTGTCTATTTATGATTTAGCGCTTCATAGCAAAGATAGCCTGTTACACCACCACCCCCATCTTTCGGGTGCTGGATACCATCCATAACTGGAACTTTTTCAAAATCAAACGGTGAGACTCCAACGATACAGGAAACATTCACTCCAAACTGCTTAGGATTGGAGCGACGTTGATGAAAAGTATAAATTCCACAAACTGAACAAAAATAATGTGCTGCTTGTTTTGTGTTAAATCTATACTCTGTTAATTTATCACGACCTTCATAAACATTTATTCCTGAAAGTGGAGCAGACACGGCTACAGCTCCCCTCATACGACAAAATGAACAATTACAACGTCGTATTGTCTCAAAATTATCTGACAACTCTACGGTGAATTTCACTGCCCCACAGTGGCATTGCGCATTTAAAGTCATATTCATTCAGTTATTAAAGTCATGTTTATTATGTCTAAAATAAGCGATAACCCTTGCTATAAGTAAAATATTTTCACTATTATCTAAATCAGGGACTTCTTGTATTCTTTTAGGAATACTATCCAGTTTCAAAGCAATCTCATATAAATCTGAATAAATAGTTTCTAATGTGCTCATTTATACTCTCTTACAAGAATTTTGGCTCATGACCTACAGGTCATTGAAAGTCATTTTTTAATCATAAATTCTATTCTTTTAAAATTATAAAAGAATAGTCGATCAATAAAGTCAACCATTTCTTGAATATTGATACTGCTTAGACAAATCTAATCATCTGAAATGTTGCTATAGTATTTATCCGAATGACAAGAGTAGATGGATATAATGTTAATTCGCCTCGCCAGTGAAGCCGATCTGAAATATTTAATAGCGATTGATAGTGTTGCCTTACATGAGGCACAACGAGTATTACAAATTCACGCTTGGTGTGCTCAAAGTACATGTTTTCTTGCTGAAAAGGATGGCGAAATCATGGGTTATGGTGTTTTAAATTACCATTTCTTTGGATGTGGATTTATTGAAATGTTAATGGTTGGAGAGCATTATCGTCGTCATGGCATCGGACTTGCCTTACTGAATGACTTGAAGTCAAAATGCCTACATCCAAAACTTTTCACCACCACCAATCGTTCTAATTTGCCAATGAAACGCTTGTTACGCACTTCTGGATTTATAGAAAGTGGTCAAATTGAAAATCTTGATGAGGATGATCCAGAATTAGTATTTTTTATTCCAATCCCCCAATAAGTTAGTTTTAAGCAGTCGCGTTTCTAACTTTAAGGGCAATCCGTCACTACTGCTTTCAGATTGAAAGGTGGAACGATAGCTCCATATGATTTAATCAATGAAGACTACATTTATATATCAAATCATGAAGTAAAAATTGGTCATTTAGTTCTTGGGCTAATTGTTAGAATCAAATTGTGATTATTTACCACTTTTAAAGTTTGCAATAAGAAAATTAATTTCAAACAATATCAATGACAAAAAAATACCCACTTGATGGAGTAAAGTGGGCGATAAAAACTGCGTATATAGTTGAAGCACAACCTTCAGCACTATGATTTGAATATGGCAAAGAAAACTTTAAAATTCAAGTTTATTTTTTACCCATTGGTAAATTTTTACGATCATTAAGTAACCAAAATGTAATTTAAAAAATGATAATTAATACTTGGTTTACGTGTAAAAATAAAGTTTTGTTATTTCAATCGTTTGTAATTCCAATAGCTTATCAGTAACCCAAAACACATCATCTTTTCAATACGTTTAGATCCAACAAGATATAAGTAGCCCATTTTCAATGAAACCCTATGGGCTACTCATGAGAGATACTAAGTGTTCAACATCCAGACTTCAACTTTAGAATTTTTGAGAAATACTGAACTTATAATCGCGCCCTGTACCCGTCATATATTCACCCAAATACATTTTATAGTCTCGATTAAACAAATTATCTATTGAGAAATTAAGTGTTGGTCCTTTCTCACCCACAGGTTGCCAATCTGCATATACGCCATGAAGCGAGTAGCCTTTGGTTTTAGGTAAAGAAAAAGAAGATGCAGCGATTGATTTATCATTATCAGATAAACTTCTGTCTTGAGCCGCAACAAAAATTCCTCTCCATCCCATGGTTAAGTGATGCTCAGGCACATTTACCCCTAAAGTTGCTGTGGCTTTTTTAGGTGGGATATCAACCATCCATGTTTTTTGGTCAAACCATGGATTCACAGGTGAATTATCACGTTGCCCACGAATATATGAATAAGTTAAACCAGCAAACCAAGTCGGTTGATTGTAGAAAACTTCAGCTTCATAGGCTTTAATGGTGTAATCGGTAACGTTTCGATAGAAACCATGATTGTAATTACCATTGCAGTCTTTAACACTGCCCTCACCTGTACTTGCATTATTTTCTGCTTGGGCTTGGCAAAAGGTTGAACGGTTTCTAAATATTTCGTCAGCACCACGATTACGATGATAGGTCAATCGTACTTGCAGATGATCATCTGTACTGAACAAATCATCAAAGTTCATTTCATTACCGATACGTATCGCCAGCATTTTTTCAGGAAGCAAATAACGACTGGTCGATGGAACAGTGGTTGCCGCTGATTGCACATAATACTGCTCATCAACACGAGGAGCACGCCATGTCTTACTCACATTGGCAAACCATGTCATGTAGTCTGTTTGCTTCCAAGACATTGCCAAACGAGGTGACCAACCTGTATAGGTTTTACTTGAGTAATCATGTCCTGCACTAGGATCATTATAGCGTGATGCTCGATTGGGTTTTCCTGTGTTTTCAATATGATCGTAACGTAACGATGGTGTGATAATGATATTATTGAACTGATATTGATCTTCAACAAATGCGCTCAACATTTGCTGATCGCCTGCTGGCATATAATTGGGTTCATAATAGCCAAAATTATAATCAGGCTTCTTCACATTGTTTTTATCAAAAATCAGGGAATTCTGTTCCATCTTTTGATATTGCGTACCGAATTTTAACTTATGATTACCATATTTAGTTTCTATATCACTGATATTACTGAGTTTAAATGCTGTATTGGTATAGGTTACCCAACTTTCATTGCCTAAAAGTGCTGCTGAACCATTTACGCTTGGTAGTCTTTGGTCATGCTGATAGGTTTTTGAATATGAAGCAACCGCTTTGAGATTCAAATATGGATTGTCTGCTGGATTAAACTCATAATTTGCTGAATAACTGGTATCTTCCTGATCACGATAAACCAAGCGTCGTTTCCATGCTTCATCATAGCCATATTTTGCAATATCTGCCTGTGTAGGCACAGCATCCTGATCACGCATGGCAGCAAATGGCTCCCAACCCTCATGTCCGCTGCGCATAGCATTGAGAGAGATTTTATGTCCATCTGCAGGATAAAAATTAAGTTTTGCTAAGTAGGTCTCTTGCTCTTGGGCAGAGTATAAAAATGTACTGCCATCTGGACGTTTAACATTACCACTGTCCCGGTTGGTATAATAAAACAGACCATCTACTACGCCATTATCAGCTTTACCATATACCGCACTGGTGTAGGTATTTTGGCTATTATTTGAATATCGAGAATACTTTAAAAAAGCCCCTACATTTTTATCTTTATCTAACAAATCTGTCGCATCTTTGGTTTCTAAAGTAACCTTCCCACCAAAACCACCATTTCCAACTTCAACATTATGCGGACCTTTATCTACAGTGATTTTCTTTAAAATTTCAGGTTCTATAAATACCGATCCCTGACGATATTTATCAAAACTTTTTACAGAATCATCTAAAGTAATCGGAACATCTGCTACCCCACCCATACCCAGAATATTGATCGTTTGACCGCCGGGGCGAGGAGATCCAGCAGACCCAACACTTGGCATGTTGTCTAAGAGTTGTGCCACATTATTGGCCTGATAACGATCAATTGCTTTTTGGTTTAAAACACTTTGTCCAAACTTAATTGTATCTTTTTGAACGGCTTCTACCACAATCGGCGTCATTTGATAAATTTGATTTTGCCCATTCTGATTTGAAGGCAGATTTTTGTCTGAACTCACTTTTACATGGTTCATTACAGGGGCACTTTCAACACTGGACTTTTCCGTTAATACATAGCCAGCTGAGGTTTTTTGGATTTGAAAGGGGGTATTTTGAACCAGCATTGTAAATATCTGGTCTAAGGTATATTTACCTTGGATACTTTTAACCTGATAACGATTGGTTTTGTTGGAATCAAGCAATAATGAAACATTGGCTTGTTGTGCCAAACTGTTTAAAGCTTGAGTGAGTGAACCACGCTGCACTTGATAGAAAGTCGTGGGCACAGCAGTTTCTGCGTAAATTTGTGTACTGACGACTCCCATAGACAAGGCTATGGCAGCGGTCAATGCAAGCGGTTTTATGGCATTTCGATATAAAGACTGGGACATTTTGAAGCCACCTAAAGTTAAATGATAATCATTCACTTCATTCAGTTAAAAAAAAATATGTGTTCTAACTTATATGACGAAGACCATCAAAAAAAACCGCAATGAATGATCATTTTTTTTAGAGGACACTGTTTAGACGTTTTATCACTCTGCACTTATTACAATCACATGTTGCCCTATTTTTTTGATTTTTAAAGGATACTGTGTTGCCAAGAGTGCAAGCGTCTGTTCCAAATCTTGTTGAGTATTAATCACACCGCTCACTTTGTATTGCGCTAAAGTTGCTTGGTTAAATAATAAATATTGGTGATGATAGCGCCCTAAACGGCTGAGTAAATCTGACAGTGGTAAATCATTTGCCAAGATTTGCTGTTTCTGCCAAGCGAATTCTGTTGAAGCAGTATCTATTTTAGTTATCTGGCTTAAACCTTGTGAATCCGCTGTAATATTTTCACCTTGCTGAACCACTTTAGACAAAGGAGCTGCCTGCAAAGCCGTCGCTTCGACTTTAGAATGCAGCATATTCAATACACTGCGCTTTGGATATTGATTCACAATAAAGCGAGTTCCTAAAGCTTTATAGTCTGCTTGTGGCGTGTGGATAATCAGTGGTCTATTTGGATCTTTGGCAACATCGATATAAATGTCACCCTGAACTAAGTCAATTCGGCGTTTATCCGCTTTGAAATCCAATTTAATTGCAGATCGTGCCCCCAAAGATACTTTTGAGCCATCCTCCAAAGTGAATGACTGCATTTCACCTGTATCTGTTTTTAAATCAGCCGTATAGTAAGAGAATATTGTTGAGTGATAAGCAAAATATGTTGCGCTTCCTATACTTAAACAAAGTACAAAAGCTTTGGTAAATAATTTCTGGATTTCTGTTTTACTCTGCTGACTGATTTGCATTGAATGATGGACATTCTGACTGGAAATGCCATGTGTCATCGAAAGCTGTTGCATCGTTTCAGAAAAACTCAACATTTCATCTAATTGATCCTGATATTCTGGGTATTGATTACGCCAAAGATCAAATTCAATCTGAGCCTGACGGCGCTCCTCTTGATCATCCGCATTTAAGCGAACAATCCACAGCGCCATATCTTTACGCAACTGTTTAGCGTTCATCTTGCTCCAGCTCAAGCAGATTATTTTTTGCTTCGTAACATAGTTGTAGACATTCAGCTAAATACAATTGTGTACTACGCAATGACCGACCAATCTCTAAGGCAACCTCACTTTGACTATAGCCTTCAAAGTAATACATGATAAAAGCCTTACGCATCAGTGAGGTGGTATTTTGTAGCGCAATCGTCAAAAAGTCTAAAATTAACACTGCTTCTTCGATTTGATTGGATGACAGCAAGCTTTCTTGTTCATCTACGCGTTGCTTTAGGGTCTCTAAATAATTTTGCTCTAAGATATAACGACGGTGTTTATCAATAAGCAAATGTTTAGCCACATTGACCAAATAGGCTCGAGGTTCTTGAATGGAAAATAGCTGTTTGGTTTGCAACAATTTTACAAAAGTATCTTGAACCAAATCAGCTGCGCTAAATGGATACTTGATCCTTAAGCTTAGCCACTGACGAAGCCAATCATGATGATCCAGATACATTTCTTGCAGTAACTGCTGACGTGATTGAGTTGTGGGAGTCTGAATCATAAAATGTAGTACGCAAATACAAACAATAATAATTATCGTTTACATAAAGACTTTTGTAAATGCTCTGATCGACAACTTTTTGTCCTTTATTGAATGGACTTTTCTTAGAAATTAATCGATAATGATTATCAATTGCATTATTTGAAATTTGGTGAATATTGTGGAACAGCCTACTCTAGCAACAGAAGCCATCCGAGCATTTTTCACACTACAATGTTGTTGGCTAAATAATGAAGAAATTTATCTTGAAAAAGGTTGTTTACATTGTGGTTCTGCAGCCACCTATTTAATCTACTTTACCAATACGCCGATTCAAAACTTATTGTTGAATTTTATTCAAAAATACAATTGTCATCATAGCCGTAAATTGGACTTACTTGATCTGTTAGATTTTGAAGAACAATACAATGATTTCCTACAAATCTTAGAAAACGCCGTTAACAGTTACGCTTGCCAATATCAAAATCGTCCAAGAGCACTTGCTTTTGAACAGGTTGATTCTATTTTTGAGCGAGAAGCTGCCGTTGCATGTTAAAGCGCTATATATTAAACCGTAGTAAGCCAAATCAATACACGGCTTAATTCTCAAAGCGTCAACGACGACTCAAATCATTGGAGCTTATAACCACGCCCTGCTCTCATTGATCAATTAAAAAATCAAGCATCATAAATCATATTGAAAGCGCCCTATTCTCAAAGAACAAGGCGCAGATGATCAGTTGATTTCTGTTGAAATCCAGCATGATTAAGATAGCGAAAACAATACTTTTCAATCAGGCTAATTAAGCCAATTAGATTTTTATATTCACACCGACTTGAAAGCCACGTCCAGGAAGCGGTGCAATATATTTTAACGGCGAGTTTTGTGGTCTTGCATCTTCATTCAATAAATTCGATCCATTTAAAAATACGTCCATACTGGTTTTTTGTAGTTTGAAGTGTTTTTGAATTTGAAAATCCATCATGTTATATGCTGGCAATGGCACTTCTTCAGACACGCTTTTTCCCAAATATTGAGGCTTATCATAATAGATACTGGATAATCGTGCAGACCAATCATTTTGTGCCCATTCAACACTCATGCCATAACGGTTGGTTGGCATATTGGGTAAATAGTTTCCGTCATTAAACAGACTAAACTGATTCGGATGAAGGTTTTTATTTTTAACAAAATCGGCAAATGCGGATAGCACAACTGAGCCATAGGCATTAAATTCAACTTTTTGTTTTAAATCAACTTCAAACCCTGTTATTTCAGCATCTGTCTGTGTCCAATATTTAAGCGGCAAACGGTTTTGAGTCTGCACACCTGAATGGGTTAAGTATAAGTAATTGTCATATTTCATTTTATAAACAGTGGCAGTTAAATTAAAATTTTGATAATTCAATAATCCTGTCAATTCTAGATTTTTCGACTTTTCTGCTTTGAGCTTTTGATTTCCTTCCTCTTGCATCATGGTAGAGTAATGCGCATTACTCGCATAAAGCTCATTGATTTCAGGTGCTCGATCTGAAACCGAATAGCGTAATTTTAAGCCCAATAAATCATTATATTTGAAATAAGACCCAAAGCTATAACTGTCTAAATCAAATTCAGTATCCTTTAACTTAGTATTTGGTGAGTTTCTTGCTGTTTTAAAATCACTCGCTTGAATTCTGTGTTCTACTTTTTCATTACGGTAACCTGCATCTAATTCTAACCAGTCAAAGTCTAATTTTTCCTTAATAAATACAGCTTGTGTTCGAGTATCAACATGAGGTAAATAACGTAATTTCCCTTGCCCTTCAACTTTACGATCTATTTGATTTAGGCCGACAAAACCACTCCAAAATTCGGTTGGTCGATGTTTAAGTAATAATTCTGCTTGTTGTGTATCAAATTGATAACGATTGGCCATCCCAGTACCCAGATACTCAGCAGAGGTATTGACTGTTTTACTGGCATTAAACTGAATTTGATTGAGCAGCAATGGGCTAAAGTTAAGTTCACTCGCAAGTGAATATCTTCGTTGATCCGTTTTAACCCCTACTGGGACGCTTTCACTGGTCGATTGAAAAGATTTATTTTCAAGAGAAAATCCCGGAACACCGTATTCACTTTTTTTCGAATCAGCACTGAGTCCGATATATCCTTGATCAAGAAAATATGTTGTGCCTACTGCAAAATGCTGATTGTCTAAGTAACTGTTTCCAAGCTTATCGCTATAGTTCGGGGTAACGTCCTTATTAATTTTATTTTCCGTAAACTGTTTGCTATTCGGAACATAATTGGGATTTACAGGATTGGTATAAGTTTTCCCACTCCATACAGATGTTGGCTTGTCTGTATAAAAAGAAAATGTACCATCTGCCCAATCTGGATTTTCTGTCATGAATTGGTCAATATATGGCTGTGATGCCGTGTTATACACCTGTTGAATTCGTGCTTCTTTTTGGCAAGCATCAGCTAAACCTGTATTCACTCCACCTGTTGCAGGAAATAGTGCGCTATTACAGACTTTTGCTTTACCGTTACCCGGAATTTTATATGCCGCCATCTCTTGCGTCGAAAATAAGAAATTGGTCGAAAAATTCTTTTGGTTATTTAAATTTAATTTAAAGCCCTTTGCATCAAAATCATTCCAGCCCTTTTTAGCGACAAGTTCCAGTTCAGTTTTTTTTTCAGGAAGCACTTGATCAATGATTCCTGTATCAATGTTCACACTCCCTCCAATAGCATTCCCACCATAACGCACCGTATCAGAGGATTTATTGACCGTAATTGATTGACTAAACAATGGATCAAATGGAATATTAATATTGCCACTGATTGCATTCATTCCATAAAGCGATTGACCATTTTCTAAAACCTGTACCCGATTGCCGCCTAAACTACGGATGACTGGTGCACCAGCATTTGGACCAAAAGCACTACTTTGCACTCCTGAAACTTGCTTTAAGGCATCTCCTAAAGTTTTATTGTCCGCATTTTTATTTTTTACAACCACAAAATCTTGTTTAAAAATGTCTTTTTCTGCATCTACTCGAATGATGGGTAAAACATTGAGCTCTTTATTATCCACTGCATAGGCAGGAAAGATCGGTAAAGAAATTGCAATGGCTAAACTATGACGACGCACGATGATATATCCAGATTGTAATTTATTGTTATGTTATAATATTACATTTAACTATTCAACGACAATAATCTTAATGATTTATCCAACAAACACTATCGTGATAAAAATAATTTAAATAAGTATTTGATCTAAATTAATAATTTAACCTGAGCTCGATAAAAATTCTTGATGAAATATGATACTCGGAAACGTCATCCGCAGTTGTTTGAGGCAGGACTACTTTTATAAAGTATTGTTTCTGCGACTGATTGAATATGTTGCTGGTCGTTGACGAGTTTTGCGGTGAGCAGCGATACCGCTGCGCAAGATGGTTGCCCTTGCGGAGCTTCGCTCCTCATGCCAAAACAAAAGTATGGCGAGCCGCAGGCTGATCCTGAAATTGGGTGAGAACTTAGCAAGACTCCGCATAGATTTATTTTTTTCAATAAGTTAAAGAAGTGGTTGCATCGAACTCACGTTAATTTAAAAAATTTATGCTATCTATGAACAATTTTCTTTGTTCTGAAATGCTGCATCGCTGAACTGATACTTATATTGATGAATTAAAGTTGATTTTTAAGAGCTTAAGTTAAAATATCAGTTTAAAAACGATGTTCTAACTTTAAGCTGATATTGTGTTTATCATAGGAATACAACCACTCTACATTACTGTTATTTTGATTATATTGATAAGTAAGATTCGGTGTTAAACCGTAAAAAGCCCAACGCGGCGCACTTAAAATCAAGGTATAGTTTTGTTCAAAATCATGTCGCCTAGCCTCTAATGCAGGCGTAAATTTATCAAATTGACGCCAACGAAAAGAACTAAATAAATTGGTGTTAAAGCCTGCAGTAAAGTTTTTGGACAGCCCTAAACGTATGCCTTGTTGTTGATATGCTGTGAAATATTGCTCTTGGGTATTATGGTCAACGAAATCCAGTCCACCAAATAAGGTCCAGTTTTTTGGTAAAATTTTCCAAAAAGTTGAATAGACTGAATATTCCGTGCCATTCTGCCCCTTATACTGAGAATAGTTCATATCTTTCATTTCAGCCTCTAACTTGACGGCTTTATCGTTGGAAATAAAGCGCATCCACTCGCCTCTTAACCCATAAGCACTGTAGAGTGGATCATGTGCATAGTATTTATGTTCAAATACAGGAGCAACCAAGACTTGATTACGTTCATTATAAAAACTATAACCCGCATTTAAATTAAAAGTTAATTCATTATAATCTGTCTGATCTGGGTAAACTTGACCATAGAATAATCCACGTAAAGCAATACCATGCTGTCCAGAAAGTGACCAACGCTTGGTTAAAGTGGCTTCATAATCCAGACCTTGCGCACTGATCGCATCTGGTGTACCTCGCTTTAATTGTTCGACAGGCATGACTTCCTTCGTCTCTGGGTCAATACCGTAATAGGTCACAATGTCGTATTTATTTGAAGCGTTATTGATATTACTGGCATAACGTGAACCAAAAGCTAAGGAACCTTGCCATGCATCACGTTGTTTAAGTCCTTTAAGATACATCTCTACAGTTTGAAGAATACCTTGAGCAGCAGGATCGGTAGACATGCTCAATTGAGATTGAATCTGCTGAAATAACTGTAGTCCTTGCTGATTTTTTTGTTGTTCGGTGTAGACACGTGCCAGCTCAAGCTGTGTCATTAAATTATTGGATTGAATCTTTAGACTGTGTTGTAGTTTACTTTCAGCCAAGCTTAAATTTCCCTGTGTTCGTGCCATGACGCCTTCAGCGAATTCAGTCAAAGCCTGATCATAATTTGGAAATTTTTTATATTTTTCTAAATAACGTACAGCGACTTGCCATTGTTTTTGCATCACCGCCAAATAAAGCGCATAAGCAACTTCTGCGGGTTCATCCTTCACCATATATTCCTGACCTTGTATGATCAGATTCGGTAATGCTTGGTCTTTTTTGGGATCATCTGATTTGAGTAGTTTCTTATCATTTTGATATTGCTGCTGACTAATTTCCTGATTTAACCTGATACTGGTATCATCTGCTGCATAGACAGATTCTCCACACAGTACCACAACGCCAAGCAATACTATTTTTTTCATTGATCACCCTATAAAATAAAAAAAGAAAGACTTACCGAAGCAAGCCTTTCTTATTCAAATCATTATTTCTTACCGCCGAATGCAACATCATATGTATTGTTACCTACAAATGTTGCAATGCCTGCTAAGCTGCTTTGGCTATTATAAAACTGACCTGAAACATCACCACCAGAAGGTCCACCTGTCCAAGATGCATTTGAACCACTAATCGTAGCGTCATTATTAATTGTTGCAGTACCTAAATTAAAGGTACGTGAACTATCGCTCAATGAACCAGTTAACTGTTTGGTTGCAAAGTTTGCAGTAAACGTACCTGACAACAAATTAGAGCCATTATAATTATTAACACCTTGAACGCTATAATTTGCAGTACCTGTAGACGGTACGCTGGTATCCGCATCTTTACCATTGTAATAAACAGTATGTGTTGTTGGATCAACTGTACCTAGACGGTTTCCACTGGCATCTTTGGCTTCGGCATTCCACTCACCAAACCAAACGTCTTGCGTAGGCACTTGTTTATAGTTGGCATAACCGATAGCAGCATGTGTTGGCGGAAGACCTGGTAAATACGGGTTCAAACGCACTACCCCATTGCCATCTGCATAACCGTTAAAACCCGAGAATGCAACAACTGCGCCGTTATAAAAGTCTTTAATTCCGAAACCTACACCCGAGTTTGGATGAGTTGGTCCAAGTGAACCTGTAGCTGCGACCTCGATTTTACTAACATCACTCGACTCACCGACTATAGCTGCCTGAGCAGCACCGACTAAACCAATAGATAGTAAAACAGCCAGTGAGATAGATTGAAGTTTCATTTTAAATTCCTCGTTATGAGTTTAAAGTTTTACCATTAAGAATAAAAATAAAAAACTTAATGATTATCATTTAAAATAAAACATGTGCTGCACTGATTTTAATTTTTCAATTTAAGTGTAAAATCAAGGAGTACCTGTCTTATTTTCCACACATTTATTGCACACCACGTGCAATAAATTCGGTTAATTACCTTTAAGTTCCTTAAAACTTATGGGTAATGCTTAGCTTAAATGTTCGACCAGGTGCTGCGATTGCCGAACGGGTTAAAGGATCAATATAGAATTCATCGGTGAGATTGGTTCCCACCAGTTCAAATAAAGTATCCTGCTTCAGTCGATAATTGATATAAGCATCTAAAATGGTCATTGAGTTCCAAGCCAAAGGGGTATTGGCGTAATAACTCATCTCTATCCCGTTATAGTTTTTCGTTTCAGGATTTTCATATTTTTGGTAATAACTCGCTCGTGTCCCCAATTCCAGTTTCTGATCAAAGAAACGTCCTCCAAGCGTCAAATTTACTGAATATTTGGGAATTGCCATACTGACCAAATATCCCCCTACAAATCCATCATCGACACAGCGATTTACTGAGAACTGCTTATTTGCCCCCAAAATCATTGCTGAATTTTCATCACATACTTTATTCTTAAAACGGTAATTGGCACTCAAATCCGTAAAGAAACGTCCATTGTCAAAGCGACTTTGTAGTTCCAGTCCTTCTGTAGTGAGACTATCGACATTACTAAATACCAAAGTTGGACTACGCTCAATCGCATTCTTGGTTTTGTTATAGTAATAAGCCAATTTAATATCGGCATAACTGCTGTTTTTAAAAAACTCTGAAAGATTATGGACATAGGCGAGTTCATAGTTCGATGCATGTTCAGGTTCTAACTTATAACCACTTAAAGTTCCAGAAAAACCAAGCGTACTTTCAAACATACTTGGCATTCTATATGCTTCGCTATAGCGCAAATACATTCGACTATTCGAGTTAAAGTTAACCGTTGCTGAAGCCGTCGGTGTCCAACCACTATCTTTGCTTTTTTGCACACCTGTTTGGGTTAAGTCAATATCTTCATAAGCACTAGGAGTGCCGCTCGCATAATATCCATAATCCCGCCCCTCCACTAAAGTCCCATTTAAAAAGGGATTATTGGCAATGGTTAATTGTCCACGACTATCCTTTTGATAGTTAATCGTATTACGTTGAGTATATATATACCTTTTTAATTCTTTTTGCTTATATTCTTCCGTCCAGCCCTGAGCCAAAGCGGATGCATCTAATGTATTTCTTATTTGTTGTTCGCGTTCTGGGGTCATATTTGCTTTTTTGGTAAAATAAATCATGCTTAATGCAGTGGCTTTTTTAATCAGGTTAAACTGGGGATCACCTGCATTGACCCGTTCATTAAGAAAATCATCAAAGGCCCAATAGTTTTGATATCTTGCACCTGCATTTAGCGTCAGCCATGATACAGGCTGATAGTCAAAGTTAAAATTAAACTCTTTTTCTTCTCGACGCCCTGCTCTCGGTACCATTCGATAACCTGAATTTGTTCCGTTAATATTCGGGTCTTTATAAATATCATCTGAACTGAGCTTTTCTTTTTGAAAACTACCACCAACAGTCAAACCAAGACTAGACAGTAATTTAAACTTATTGCTCAAGGTTATTCCTTGGCGAGTATTCTCTGAGTTTGCGGCGGCACTGTTCACAAAGATGCCCAAGTTCTCATTGGTATCATTAGGAAATCCACCAGAACTATAGGTATTGCTTTTGGTATCAGTTCGCCAAATATTGCTGTAAAAATCGACTAAATTATTGTTTTTAGGCTGATATTTGTATTCCATATTATAGGCTTTGGAGTCAATATGACTTAGAGGCCACTGTGGTACGCCTGTTTTGTTTTTTACCAATGCCTCCCAAGCAATTCTTGAGGGCAGTATTTCTCCATTGGTGATTGAACTGTCCCGATAACCAAACTCTAAACGCTGTTCATCAGTCGGCTTCCATGTTGCTTTTAACAAATAAGATTCTGTTTCCAGAGATGTATTCGGAACTTCTGTACCTCCCGGATAAACTTTGGCAAGATAAGGAACATAGTTATAACGCTCCTGTGATGGTTTATTATAATATTCACTGCCATTTTTTCCGGCAAAATGATTGCCCTTATTCCGATAAGCATAAGCAGCCAATACTTCAAAGTTATCAGTACGCCCCGCCAAAGCGATACGAGTCGCAACATCATCACCAGAGTATATATTGTTCTCTTTATTCTGGCGTGCCACCTTAAATAAAGACGGATCATAATAAGGTTCGAACATTGGCTTACCTTGCCAGTTCGTTGCTATTGGTGGATAGTTGGGATTATCATAAATACTTTGACCTGTGAGTAATTGCGGTTCTCTAGGTTTCACTGCATTACTGCTGGTTTCTACTTTTATTTCTCCACCAAAATTTTTACCTTCTTTTAAAACATCATCTACAGCCAAAGTATGAATAACGACAGCACCGCCGACACCTGTGTTTACATTGCGGGTGATGGAAGGTCCTTTGATGACTTGTAGCCCACCGATTAAATTCGGATCGATATAACTACGGTTATTTGCACCGTTATAACCGCGCCATACTGTTAGTGCTTGCTCTGTCCCATCAATAAGCACTGGCACTCGTCCTGGTCCTTGAACGCCACGTATGCTTGGATCTAAAGCACCACTATTTCGAGCATCCCCACTGTATACTCCGACCATTCCCTTAAATAAGTCTGCTGGCTGAGCGCCTTTATATCGTTCTATTTGCTCTTTGCTGGCGTAGACGCTAGAAATATCTTGGTCATAAACATCATTCTGCCCTTTTGTATCTCGACTAACTGTGCCAAAAACAGTCATTGGGCTAAGTTGTACCGCATTTTCATATTCGGTGGCTGTTGATTGAGTGGTTGCTACTGCGGTTTTAAGTTCAGCTTGAGTCACTTGCTTGAGCATATAGCCACTACCCACTTTTGCTGCAACAAATTCAGTGGGTGCTAAAATACGCTGGAAACCACTTTCCACATCATATTGCCCAGTCAAACCAGAACTGGATTTTCCTTTTAATAAATTGGCATCTATGGCAATCGTGGTACCTGCTTGTTCAGCAAAAGTGTTTAAAACACTGGCAAGTGAACCTGCTGGGATATGATAAGAACGTGATTCCAAAGTTTGCGCAGAGACGCTCTGAGCCAGCCCCATTGCACCAATCCCCACACAAGCAACATGAATAGCAAATGCCAATGATGAAACTCGAAAAGAAGATTTTGTTTGCTTTTTATCCCAAGCAGCTTTGCTCATTTTACGCCCCAGTAAATGTAAATAAGAATCATTCAATACATGCAATTAAATGAATCCTAATTTTTGCTTCTACTTAATATGACGCACGAGAAATAAAAAAGTGGAACCTAGAATTAAAATTTTTTTTTAAATGAAACTTGAACGGGTCTTAGACTTATGACGAAACGGAGCTTTGGGAAGCTTTCTAAATCTGATTGATCTTGATCAGGCAAGAAACTTTTGTCTTTAACCTGAGTTCGATAAAATTCTTGATAAAATATGAAACTTGAAAAAGTCAGCCACAATTTCCTGAGACAGGGCTTTATTGATAAAATGTAATCGTCTGTTCTCATTAATCAATGCGTTTCAGATCACTCATTGTTGAGTGGTGAGAGCAATGTGGTTGATTGAGATGTAAACCGACTCATAGATGTAACTACTTATTTTATTGAGTCGTTACCACAGTCAGATACGGCGTGATTTGATAAATCTTGAGCTGTGGAAAAACACTATTCAACAACTTCAAAGCATTTTCAGTATGATCTAAAGGCAGGACTGCATTGACTTGGATTTTTTCCAGTTGATCCGTTTTAAATATAATTTTCGTTCGGCTATTTTGATCTAATTCCGTCAAAACTTTCGATAAAGGCATATTTTCAACAATCAACTGACCTTGCATCCATTTTTGTTGTTCGTTATGGATGTTCAAATCATGAATGGGTTGTATAGCATATCCATTAAATGTGACTTCCTGCCCTGCGGATACAATCACGGAAGATGGCTTGGATGGTTCTTTAACGAAGTAAGAAGTTTGTACTTGCACTTTAGAATGCAACATCTTGAGTTCTGTAAGTTCTGGCTGATAACGAACACTAAATGCAGTGCCTAAAGCTTCGATTTGACCATGTTGTGTTTGAACAATAAACGGACGTGCTTGGTCTTTAGCGACATCTACGAATATTTCTCCTTGGACCAATTCAATGACACGTTGATTAGCAGAAAAATGTACATTGACCGCACTTTGACCACGAAATTTCAGCGTTGACCCATCGTTTAAGCTTTGAGTCTTCCATTCTCCTGTAGAAGACTTGAGGTCAGCCGTGAGGTAAGCGATTGGATGATAGGCAAGATAAGTATAAATCCCCCCCAAACTGCATAATGCAATGGCAAAGAGGCTACCATAACGTAAATTCTTTTGTTTATTTGCACTTTGCAAACCTGCTTTCAGCACGGATTGCGTCATTTGTTGCTGTTGCGGGGTCTGTACCAGTTTTTGAATGGAATACAGATAATGTTCAATATCTTGTGCAATTTTTTGTCGTTGCGGACTCATACTTTTCCAAGCATCAAAATCCATTTTAGCCGCTTTTTTTGTTGAATCATCATCAGCACTGAGCAATACAATCCACTCTGCGGCTTCTTCAATTAATTTTTGTTTGCTTTTCTGATCATCTATCATTTATACAAACAGATCCTTCTCTTGCTTTAACACATAACATTGCACCAAGCATGTTGCGAGATATTTTTGAATCATTTTCGTTGAAACACCAATCTGCTCGGCAATCTCTTTATGAGTCAAACCTTCAAAATAATGTAAAACAAACGCACGTTGGGCTTTTTCAGAAACAGATGCCAATGCTTGACAAATCTGATCAATCGCTTGAATAATCTGTAGTTGGTCTTCAGGTGAAGGAATCGCATCTAAAAGATATTCCATTTGACCTAATTCATCCAAATACGCTTGTTCAATGCGTTTACGGCGGACTTGATCAATCATTAAATTACGTGCGATCGTGACTAAATAAGCACGTGGCTCTTTAATCCCAAACAACTCATCACGCGTCTGTAAAATCTTGATAAAAGTATCTTGAACCAAATCAGCCGCATGTTCACTGCTACCCATCTTTTTTCTCAGCCATTGATGTAACCAAGACTGATGATCACGATACAATTGATCTACAAATGCAGGATTTTTGTTCACAATAGAATCAACTCGTTTTAAGCCCATACAAATGATAATAATTATCATTTAAATGTCAAGCAAGTCTTTCTTAAAATCCTTGAATTTTAAATTACATTTTTGTCGACCAATCGTATATTGATGCAGTATATGGGGTAAAAATAACAATTATTTTTCTATAAAAACCTTATTAAAAAATGTATGACAGCGCATCATTTTTGTATCCAAATTTATTTACCTGCCCTTATGAATATTTTCAAATAAATATAGGTTTTATTGTGATCAATATAAGTGAAACATCATTTTAACCATCACAATAGAAACACTCCGACTTTTCCAAAGTGAGATGATAGGTGCTTGCACCATGTGCCAGCATCAACGCTTGAAGGTGACCTTCCAAATCTTGATCATGAATCAACTGTAATTGACCACATTTTTTACAGCATATTCTGATATTGGTCTGGCAATTTTTAAATGAATAGAGTGCCTGTTCATTTCCAAGTTTAAATTTCACCAACACCCCTGCTTCTTCCAACTGCCTCAAGGTCTGATATACACCTGCAAAAGACAGCTTTTTAACCTGAGGTGATGGATTGTATAAAATTTCTGCGGCAGTGAGTTCACGCCGTGCATTTTTTAAAATATTCAGTACTGTTAATCTTGTTGTAGTCACTTTTAAATTTGCTTGTAGAAGTAAATGTTTTAATTCTTCAATATTTTTATAGGGGTTAAAGATTTCCATCCAAAGATAATCCTCATTGATTCATGCCTTAAGCCACATCCATAATTGTACGCAAATCATCATCATAATAATTGCACCGACTGCCCACGGATGAGGCACTGTCCAAATTAAAATTCCAGCTGCCACACTCATACTCAACAAAGAAAATAACTTCACTTTTGTAGGTAATGTGCGCTGGGTCTGCCACTGCTGTAAAATTGGTGCAATCAGTCGATTGTTTACAATCCAGTGATGCATTCGTTTTGAGCCTTTAGCTGCAAAAATTGCTGCAAGAAAATAAAAATCAAACGTAGGCAAACCTGGTACAACTAAACCAATGGTACCCAAAATCAAACATAAACCTGCGAGTGCAATACACACGCAACGTACCAACCATGACTTCGCCAGTTTCGGTTCTGGGAATGTCATACTGGTATTAATATCTGTTTCAGTTCCTGTTTGCTTCATTGTTTGATTCCCTTTTCAACGATTCATCATTTATTTCAGTGTTTTCAATTGTGCTAAAAGCTCACCAAAACGCTGAAAGCCTTGCATCGCTCCTTCAATAATTAGTTGTTGATCTTCTGAACTAAAATTTGCCTCATCCAGCGTTTGCTTGAAACGTTTCCATACTAAGCCTCGACCTTCTGGATATGCTGCCAAATTACGTGCACCAAACTCTGCATTAAAGCCAAATTTAGCTTGCGCTTCTTTGAGTAAAAATGCTGCACCTAATGTCGAACCTTCAGAGACATAAATCCAGCCTAATGATTGAGGAAAGCTCACGGTATGCGTCGCAATATCGCTTTGTTGTGGCTGCACACCTAAATCAGCCAAATCCTGCAATGCTGCATCAGAACGACCACGCACATCTAAATCAGGAATCAACTGTTGCACCTTTGAATCTTCATATAAATGTTCAACATCTTTCTGAAAGTAATACTGTGAAAGTGTGAATTGGGCATAATTGTCTTGGCTGGCAAAAGCACCCGATTGTTGCATCAAAACTTCCATGCGATCATGTTCTTCAGCAGTCGTTTGCTTTAAACGTTGCATTAAACTTTCTGTCATTGCTTTTTCTGTCGCTGCGTTCATAAAAATTCCTCAATAAACGTTGTATACACCTGTTAGTCCAATCAGCGGTTGCGACCAAGCTTAAGCTGAATGGGAAAATCCACCACGATAGCAACTGCTTCACCATTTAAAATGTGTGGTTTAAATTTGGTTTTTTGTGCAGCCTGAACACCTCGCGCATCTAAACTGCTTAATCCTGTACTTTGTTTCACTTTGACATCAATCGCTTGTCCTTGAGGATTAATCTTGATAGTCAAAACCAGTAAACGCTGTTGATTCTGTAACTCACGGTCATCGTAATTCAGCTTGCCAAAGCTCAATACATCAACCTTACTGACCATAATCGGTTGTTGCGGTTTTGGTGCAGATTCAGCACTTTGTTCCTTTTTATTTTCTCGACCTTCTTCGCCACCAGATTTTTGAGTCTGCTCATTTGATTGCCCAGAAGATGACTGCTGTTTCGTAGTATTTAACTCAGTCTTGGTTTGCGTTTGCATGGATTGTTGTTGATTCGACGCTGTGCTGTTATTTGAAGATTGATCTGTTGTTTTTGTCAGTGTGGCTTTTTGAGTATTTTGTTTTGGTTGATCCATGATCACTTTCTTGGATTCGCTACTCTGAATTACTTTGGTTTGTTTTTGCTTGGATATTGGTGTTTTCGCATTCGGCTGCTGTGTTACTGCTTGCATTTGTGATTGTGTCGAATCGGTTGCTGTATCTGTACGACTCTCTTGAACCGTTTCTGTCTTATTCATAGGGACAAAGCGAATTTTGATCGCATTTTCTGGTGAATGCGTTTCAACGAATTGATCAGTTTGTAAAAAAGTCATCGACCAAATCAATAAGACATGCCCCAGCATGACCCCACATAACGTCATATACGTTTGTCGATCATATCTACTGGTTAATACTACAGACATCAATTGAATTTAATGATGAAGTGATGAAATATTGGAAACAGCATCCTGAAATAAATTGCTCAGGATATCTTGGCTATTTGATCTGTAATGTTGAATTACCATACTCATTCCTCTTTAGCTAAATCAAAGCAGACCCATAAAAAATCTGCCTTATATCTATATAGACGAATGAGAATGGAAAAATGCCTAATGAGAAATGTAATGAAATGTAAACTATTCTTATTTTAGTTCTGTTTTCT
This sequence comes from Acinetobacter sp. B-6, assembly GCF_056930735.1. NCBI lineage: Bacteria > Pseudomonadati > Pseudomonadota > Gammaproteobacteria > Moraxellales > Moraxellaceae > Acinetobacter > Acinetobacter sp. B-6. The sequence goes on from NZ_JBXPBY010000007.1 coordinate 204,946, forward strand.
CTTAAATTTTATCCACCCTACTGAATCAACTTTCAATATCCATTAAGACCTTGCAAGTTTTATATAACCAAACAACAAACCAAACCAAGATATTGATTTTATTAAAATTATTTAAAAAAGTATCGTACTTATTGTCCTAAAAACCTCAGTCCTACACCTGGCTCGGTGACAATATATGTGGGTTGAACAGCGTTATCATTCAGTTTGCCTCGCAGTTTTGCCACTAAAATTCTTAAATAGTGTGTGTCTTCTTGATGAGTAGGTCCCCACAAATCATTCAAAATTTGCGGTTGAGTAATCAATTGCCCTTTATGCTGGGCCAATAGGGTCAACAATTGATATTCCTTACGGGTCAATGAAATCAATTGTTGGTTTAAAAATACTTGTCGATGTGCAAAGTCAATTTTTAGCACCCCATCATCAAAACAAGCAGACTCCACAGCCACATTTTGATATTGGCGAAGCAGCACCCGTATTCGCGCCATCAGCTCCTGTACGCTAAAAGGTTTTGTCACATAATCATTGGCTCCAGCATCCAATAACTTCACTTTTTCTTCTTCACTTGAACGTACAGACAATACAATGACAGGCACATGTGACCAGACTCTTAACTCTGCCAATACTTCTGCACCATCTAGATCAGGTAAACCAAGATCAAGAATCACCAAATCTGCACCATGCAAAGCTAAAATTTCCAAGCCCTTTTGACCATTTTCAGCCAATAGTGTCTTATAGCCTTGAGCACGAAGTGCAATATCTAAAAATTTACGAATCTGTGTTTCATCATCAATAATCAATACATTGGTCATCGAGCTTGTTGATACATTTTGCTCTGGCATGATATTTCCTTAAATCAAAAAGCAAGATTATCCAATTTGCTGGATCGGGAGTTGCATACGAATACATGTCCCTTGGTTATGCTTTGCAGAAGAAGCCATAATTTTACCCATATGTGCACCAATAATCGCTTTGACAATTGTTAATCCAAGCCCTGTACCATATTGTCCTCGATCACCACGCTCCATGGTGTAGAACATATCAAAAATTCGCTCACGCTCATCTTCAGGAATACCCTGTCCTTGGTCACTGATTGCAATTTCAATTTCATTTTCACTACATTGTACAACGTCGATACATACTGCTTTATGTTCTGGCGAAAACTTAGCAGCATTTTCAAGTACATTGAAAATAGCCTGTTCAATCAGTGCGGCATGAACATATAAACTTAAACTCTGCTCAGGTAAATGTACTTCAACGAGACTGTGTGGCATATAGCGTTTTAAACGACGCACTGCTGAACCAATTAACTCATCTACACCAATCCAATCCCGTTTAAGACTAAGACCTTCATGTCCTAAACGCGTCATATCGAGTAAATTTTGGATATAACGGTCTAAACGTTCACCTTCTAAACGGATGGCTTCCAATAAACTGTCCTGATCTTGTTCATCCATAGAATGACGGTAATTGCTCAAAGTATCTGCTGCACCAATCATAGACGCTAATGGCGAGCGTAAATCATGTGACACCGATGAAAGCAAAGCTGAGCGCAGTTTTTCAGTTTCCGAATTAATATTGGCAATTTCCAATGCTTTGCTCAGTTGAGTTCGAGAAATTGCTTGAGCAATATATTCAATCATTGTTTCGGTTAATTGCTTTTGCTCAGTATTTAAAACGGATAAATGCTTGGGAAACTTGATTCCAACGACGCCTAAACATTGTTTAGATGCCAACAAGGGCAAAAACCACCAGTCATTTTCAGTTAGAGTTTGAGTAAATCGTCCTGAAGGTTGATGATTTTTAAAGGTCCAATCTGCTGAAATTTTCTCTTTATCGCTGATGGTCAATAAAGGACTTACTTCAGCAGACAAACCTGGAAAATAAAACCAGATTTCAGCATTTAAATTTTTACTTAGGCTATTTTCTGCAATCTCTTGAACCTGCTTCAAATCAACGGCGACAGAAAGCTTTTGTCCCAAATCCTGCATAATACTGTTATAACTATTTGCCGCTTTTAACGCGACAACTTGTTCTTTTAAACGTGAAGCCAAACGGCTGGAAATTAAAGCAGCACCCAGAAAAGCGACCACAGTAATCACGCCTTGATGTGCTGAAATCTGAAAAGTAAACTTTGGTGTAATAAAGAAAAAATTATACGCCAAGAAAAATAGAATCGCTGAAAAAACCGCCGCCAACATGCGTGTTTTCGATGCAACAAAAACCACCGCGGTAATAAAAATCACCGACAGCTCTTCAATACCTAAATATTTTTCACCTAGACTCGCAATGAAAATACTCATCACCGTCGTCGATAATACGTAAAATATTTCTCTTAGATTTAAAAACCGACTTTGTTCAAGAATCGTAGAATATGGTTTATTTTCTGCAACAATCGGCACCATACTGAGTTCAAAACTCGGTTGATATTTTAATAATTGATCTACAAAATTCTGCTTAAATTTTAAATGGAACTGAAAGCGCTTTGCCTTAGGTTGGGTGAGTACCAATGTCGAAATACCCCGATCAATCACATAATCAAACAGCGTTTTTGCATGTTGTTTACCATAGAGGATTTCTGTCATTCCGCCCAATTGACGGGTCAAATTTAACGCTCGTTCGATTTCACGTTGCTGAGAATTTTCAGATTTATAATGAATTTGAGAATCTTCTGAAAATGCAACCACAGTCCAATGTGCTTGACGATTTTCAGCTATACGACAACCTGCCCGAACTAAAGCCTCTGCATGCCCTCCACCATCTAACATAATCAGAATATGGTTTTTCAAAGGAATGGGAACAAGTCCCTGTATCGAAAAATTTTCTCGAACATCGCTATCGACATGACTGGCAACGGTTTGCATCGCCAATTCACGCAAAGCCGTCAGATTGGAATGATTGAAAAAGCGCTGTAATGCTTGTTGTGCTTGTTCAGGGACATAAACTTTACCTTGATTTAAACGCTCAAGTAACTCACTTACAGGTAAATCAATTAAACGAATATCTCGAATACGCTCAAATACACGATCTGGGACTGTTTCAGCCACACGAATCCCTGTAATTTGAAATACCACATCATTTAAGCTTTCCAAATGCTGAATATTCATGGTGGTAAAAACATCAATGCCTGCATCCAGCAATTCATTAATATCTTGCCAACGCTTTTCATGGCGGGAATTTGGCATATTGCTATGGGCAAACTCATCCACTAAAGCAATACTAGGTTTAGTTGCAAGAACAGCATCCAGATCCATTTCTTCAAGCTGATGCCCTTGATACTCAATGATTTTGCGTGGAATAATTTTCAAGCCTGCAAGCAAGTTTTCTGTTTCGACACGACCATGCGTTTCAACATAACCGATCACAATATTGTTGCCCTGCAAGGCTAATTCATGTGCACGCACCAACATGGCAAAGGTTTTGCCAACACCTGGAGCAGCCCCCAAAAAGATGGTGAGTCGCCCAGATTGATAACGTTGAGTATGTTGTAACAAGACATCTGCTTTATTATTTCGATCATCTGTCATAGTGCTACTGTCTTCCAAATATTGGCAGTGATGCCATCCTTTTTAAATGTGATTAAATCAGTTTGCTTTACTTATCATGATATTGGTATCTATTTTATGCTGTCTTTTCAAGTTTAGAATACAAGAAAACATTGAGGCAGAATGCGATAAAAATCAAATGCTCCATTAAATTTTTATCACATCCTGTACAGCCTCTAAAAATAACCGATCCAATATGGTCTGTTGACATTTCATAAATGGTTTGCGTTGTAGGTTAAAATTGAGCAGGCATGAGGAGTATACTCCGCAAGGAAATGAAGAAAATAGCGAGACTATTTTCAACTTTCATAACATAGGCTGAGATAATTTTAGCCACAACCCTTCGGGACTAGCGTGTTTTTTGTCGCTTCGTCGTTACGAACTACTCATTTAGAACGACTAAATTTCGTATTTCGCGCCTAGAATCGTCTAAAAAACACACTTAGTCGCAAACCTAGACGAATTGCCAACAGACCCTAATAAACTTGGCAATCTACTGGATTATTTTCCAAGCTGATCCAGCGCTAAATTTAATTCTAGAACATTGACTCGTGGCTGCCCTAAAATTCCAAAAGTAGCTTGAGTGGTATATTCCTCAACAAATTGCACTACATTTTCTTCAGTTAAATGACGTGCTTTGGCAACTCGCTTAACCTGAATCATTGCAGACTGAACACTAATTTCAGGATCAATACCACTTCCCGAAGCAGTCACTAAATCCGCAGGAATTTTGGATTTTTCAACATGCTCTTGCTGAGCAATTTTATCCAAGCGTTCCGCAACAATATGATGTAATTCAGGATTGGTTCTTGCCATATTACTCCCTGCCATGTTCATGGGATCATAGTGTGCAGCCGATGGTCGAGCTTGGAAATATTGCGCTTGTTGAAAAGGCTGTGCGACTAAACGTGAACCCAATACAGCATTATTTTTAATCAACATACTTCCGTTGGCTTGTTCAGGAAAAATCAGTTGCCCAAGCCCAGTAGCTGCAGAACTATAGACAAAACCGCATAGCCCCAAAGCGACGAGTGTCAAACCAAATGAAGCACGAATTAAACTGGATAATGATAAGTCAACATTTTGATGCGTTTCAGTATTCATTTGCATATTCCTCTCTCAGTTTACATTGCAAGCAATGGACTGATCATCAAATCAATCAATTTAATTGCAATAAAGGGCAGAAGCACACCACCAACACCATAAATCAGCATATTACGGCGTAACAATTGGGTAGAAGTTGCAGGTTTAAACTTTACCCCTCGTAGAGCAATTGGAATCAATAACGGTATAATGATGGCATTAAAAATGAGTGCTGAAAGTATGGCACTTTCAGAACTACCCAAATGCATGACATTCAAACTATTCATTTGAGGAATGGCTGCCACAAATAATGCAGGTAAAATAGCAAAGTATTTGGACACATCATTCGCCAATGAAAATGTGGTCAAAGCACCTCGGGTAATCAGTTGCTGTTTACCGATCTCAACGACAGACAAAAGCTTGGTCGGATCTGAATCCAAATCCACCATATTTCCGGCTTCTTTGGCAGCCTGTGTTCCCGAATTCATTGCCAGACCAATATCCGCTTGTGCCAATGCTGGCGCATCGTTGGTACCATCCCCGACCATAGCAACCAAATGCCCTTTATTTTGCTCAGCACGAATACAGCTTAACTTATCTTCAGGTTTGGCTTCTGCAATATAGTCATCTACCCCAGCTTCTGCTGCGATTGCAGCTGCAGTCAATGGGTTATCCCCTGTAACCATCACAGTTTTAATTCCCATTTCACGCAAACGTGCAAACTTTTCCTTAATTCCTTGCTTAATCACATCAGAAAGTTCAATGACCCCAAGAATATTTTTGTCTTTTGCAACGACCAGTGGCGTTGCACCTTTGGATGCCACCTGCTCTACACGAGTTTTTAACTCACTATGATTTTCTAGACGCTGTGATGCAAATTGAAGAATTGCATCCAATGCTCCCTTACGAATTTGATGTCCATCACTTAAATCTATGCCTGAGATGCGTGTTGATGCACTAAAGGCAATAAATGCAGCATGCTCAGGTTCGCTTACACGTTCCCCCAACTCTTTTGCCAAGGCAACCACTGACTTTCCTTCGGGCGTAGGGTCTGCAAGCGATGCTAATATGGCAGCTTGACGAAGTTGTGATTCAGTTACACCAACTAAAGGATAAAAAGCTGTTGCTTGACGGTCGCCATAAGTAATCGTTCCTGTTTTATCCAACAGCAACACATCCACATCACCTGCAACTTCAACGGCTTTACCTGATTTCGCAATCACATTGGCTTTTAATGCTCGGTTCATCCCAGCAATCCCAATTGCTGGCAATAATCCGCCAATCGTGGTGGGAATTAAGCAAACCAGTAATGCTACTAATACAATCGGATTGATTTCGATTTTTAAGAAATGTCCAATAAACGGTAAACTGAGAACCACCACGATAAAAGTTACAGTCATGACGGTCAGTAAAATACCCAATGCAATTTCATTCGGTGTTTTTTGTCGATTGGAACCTTCGACCAATGCAATCATACGATCAAGGAAACTATGCCCAGATTCGGCTGTAACTTGCACAATAATCTGATCAGTTAAAACTTTAGTTCCGCCGATCACGCCAGACTTGTCTGTTCCTGCTTCACGTAACACAGGTGCAGACTCCCCAGTTACCGCAGCTTCATTAATGGTGGCAAAGCCCTCAATAATTTCACCATCCGCTGGAATCAATTCACCTGCACGAACTTCAATCAAATCATTCATTTTTAATTGGGTTGCTGCAATCTGCTCACCCTCCGTATCTGTTTTAGATTTGAGTCGTCGTGCGGTCAAATTTTGGCGAGCTTGTCGTAACGAAGAGGCTTGACCTCTCCCCTTCGCTTCCGCAATCGCTTCGGCATAGTTGGCAAAAAGTACGGTGATAAATAAAATCAAGGTGACTGATAGACCAAATAATACATTTGCTTTGCCCATCACTGTACTGATCAAAGTAATGATCGTACCCAGCCATACGATTGCCATAACCGGATTTTTTATAGCATGTTGTGGGAGTAATTTAACCCATACATTCTTCCAAGCTTCAGCTTGAAAAAGCGTAGAAGATTTATTTGTATTCAATTGTTTTGAAGGATTCATTTGATTCACCCTAACCTTGTACCAATAACAGATGATCAGCAATCGGTCCTAAGACCAGGACTGGCATAAATTGTAATAAGGTCAACATCACCACAATGGCAATCAGCGTAAAAGCAAATGTTGGGGTCTCAACTTTTAAACTGCCTTTGCTTTCAGGCGCTTGACGTTTAGCAGCCAAACGTGCAGCAATAATGAGCGGTATGATTAAAGTCGGAAAGCGACCAAGTAATAAAGCAATGACACATGTGACATTCCACCACACCGTATTGTCTGCCAAGCCTTCAAAACCAGAACCATTATTGGCAAAAGCAGAAACATATTCGTACAGGACTTGGGAAACCGCGTGATATTGTGGATTACTGTTACCCGTCAATTCAGGGAAAAATAAAGCAATTGAAGTTAAAGTGAGAATCACAATGGGTTGAATCAAAATCACCACTGCCAATAATTTAATTTCGCCTGCTTCAATCTTACGTCCGAATAATTCAGGAGTACGTCCTGTCATTAAGCCTGCAATAAAGACAGCCAAAAACAGATAAATAATGAATTGCTGTAAACCACAACCAATCCCACCCCAGATGGCATTTATCAGCATGTTGGCGAGCGCCACTAGACCTGTTAAAGGGGATGCCGAGTCATGCATCATATCCACTGATCCATTGTTGACTTGTGTGGTCACTGCTGCCCAAAGTGCGGAAGATGCTTCACCAAAACGTAGTTCCTTTCCTTCCATTGCATAGAGTTGTGATGCCGTAGAAGAAAGGCTTTCAGACCAAATCGCAATGGTCGCAGAAAGCACGGACATGAACAGCATTGAACCAAAGACAAAGCCTGCAAATCTTGCGCGTTTGGTGAAAAAACCTAACATGAAAATAACAGAGACTGGAATCAGTAAAATGGCGATCATTTCTAAAAAGTTAGACAGTGGCGTTGGATTTTCTAAAGGCACACTACTGTTTGGTCCATACCATCCTCCCCCATTACTACCGAGTTGCTTAATGGCAACCATCGGTGCAACAGGACCTAAAGGAATTTTTTGTGTTTTTAATTCAGTGGATTGATCTACTACTTGAACGTCTGGACCACCTTGAAAAGTTGCTGGAACGCCTTGGCTATTCAATAACAATGACCACGCCATACACAACGGAATCAAAAAACGAAATGTAGGGCGAATCACATCTGCCCAATAGTTCCCGACATTTATTTTTTGAACTTTACTGTTAAATGGTATTGAATGATCTACTGTGGAAAAATCATTTGTTGGTAAAGAGAATAAAGCACGGACTGTTGCAACAACCATCGCCAACCCCATCATCGGAGTGATGATTTGCAAACCAACGATCCCCACCATCTGAGACAAATATGACAATTGGCTTTGACCAGAGTAATGTTGTTGGTTGGTATTGGTTAGGAATGAAACCATCGTATGCAGTGCCAAATCCCATGACATATTAGGTGCATGATTTGGGTTTAGTGGCAGACTGGCTTGGAACATAAACAACAACCAAGTGATCAATCCAATCACCAAACAACTGATCACAAAACTCAGTGAATAGGTTTTAACATTCATCCCCTGTTTAGGGTCTGTCCCCAATAGCGCATAAATCGGCTTTTCAATCCAATTGAACAGTGGGTCAATTTTCATCTTGCGATTCTGCATAATCCATGCAAGATACTTTCCTAAGGGATAAGCCAGTGCAGTCACAATGACCAAGAGCAAAATAAACTCTAACATGACCTTGCTCCTTGGTTTGAAAGACTGAGCTGAGACATGCCAATCCTATTAATTTGGGCATGTTTTTTAAGTTTTTGTCGTAAGCATATTTTTGGATGCTGTACTTGTTGATGCGCTATATATTTAGCACTCATCTTTTCCATCCTAAACACTGGGATATTCCATTTCCCAGTATCGGAAAATAGCCCGTAAACTCTCTATTCACGGTCAGATCAACTGCGTAAAAATTTCGTAAAATTTTGTCTTTTTTCATTTATAAATAGCGCTAAATACATTAAAAAGGTTCAATTTTTTAAATTCTTGTTTATTTCATTTATGGAAAATTTTGAACTATTAAAAGCTTTATGTTTAGGGCTTATTGAGGGTCTGACCGAGTTTTTACCGATTTCCAGTACTGGTCACTTAATTCTATTTGGGCACTTGATCGACTTCCACTCAGATTCAGGTCGAGTATTTGAAGTGGTGATCCAACTCGGGGCAATCTTGGCTGTATGCTGGTTATATCGTCAAAAAATCATCGAATTAGTACGCGGCTTTTTCTCAGGTGATATACATGCCAGACGTTTTACAATCAATGTCTTGGTTGCCTTTATACCCGCTGTGGTGATTGGCGTACTTGCTGTTGACTTTATTAAACAGGTGCTGTTTAGCCCTCTAGTTGTTGCTTTTGCTTTAATTATTGGTGGTTTAATTATTTTTGCCGTTGAAGCCAGAAAGTTTGAACCGAAAACCATAGAAGCAACTGACATCACCTTGAAACAAGCTATTTTGGTGGGTTTTGCACAATGCGTTGCCATGATCCCTGGAACTTCACGTTCTGGTGCAACGATTATTGGCGGAATGTTATCGGGCTTATCACGAAAAGCATCCACTGAATTTTCATTTTTCTTGGCAATGCCAACCATGTTAGGTGCTGCAACCTATGATTTAATTCGTAATGCTGATGTTTTAACGTCTGATAATCTGATGAATATTTCAGTAGGCTTTGTTGCTGCATTTATTGCCGCTATTTTGGTGGTTAAAGCTTTGGTAAAATTTGTTGAAAAACATACCTTAAGAGTCTTTGCATGGTATCGTGTCGTGTTGGGTATTATTTTATTGATTGTATTTTTATAAAAAATTTAAATCGTTTGAACTGGCTATGATCGGATTGTTATGATTCTGCCCTACCTCTATCGACCCACATTCACTGTGGGTCTTTTTTTAAGTTTAAATTCCCTGAATAGTTTAGAAATATCTTAAGTACTTTAAATCATTGAACATGGTCAATATGAAAACTCTACAAGGAATAACATCATTCTCGCTCATTATTCCTGACTATGAGCATTCATTTCATTTTGCGAAAACGCTTCATATTGAGTTTCATCCCCTAACTCATCTGGACGACCAAAACCATATCGAGTACCGAATTGAGACAGATAAACGCCAATATTAGGACGTGGATTACGTGTTGGAAATACTGTAGAAATCGAGTGTTTATATATGATCTGAATTTGCCCCATAGTATTTTTTAGCAAAACAACATAAGGGTCAAAAGACTCAATATGTCCTTGTAGTTTAATTCCATTGACTAAGAAAATATAAACAGGGATATGTTCTTTTCGAAGTGCATTCAAAAAAGGATCTTGTAAACTTTGATTTTTTGACATTTTTTTAACTCCAAAATTAAAAATAGGGAGCAGACTTAACTAAGTTGTTAAAACTATTCATCCATGAAGCCCACACATTATGTTGTTCAAAACTAAACCATAGCGTGTAAGCTCCTATTCATGTCTCTGTGTTGCATCCCGATTTTCATTGGATTATTTAGAAGTTTTATTTGATATCTTTGAATGATCCATTTTCGACATATCAGTCGAGTTTCCATGCTGATGTTGTGAATGATCATTTTTTTGAGTTTTGCTTTCCTTGGTTGTTTTACAAGGCTCTTTACACTTCTCCTGTTTTTTTACTGTAGTTTTACCGTCAGCTGTTTTATGTTCATCACCATGTGCCCAAGTTTGTGTAGTGCCGATTAATGCACCTATACACATGAATACCATTACACTTTTACTGAATATTTTTTGCATTTTGTCACCCAAGTTGGCTTTGATTCGCTCTACAATAAGACAGTGACTCAAACTTCAAGATGACATGAAAATGACATTTATGTCATTCATGGGCATATTTGCTTTTATAACGTTATGATGACACCGAATGAGATAGGCACTTGAGGAAATTACAATGAGAATTTTATTGGTCGAAGATGAACAAAAAACTGGTGATTATCTCAAACAAGGTTTATCTGAAGCTGGTTATATGACTGATTGGGTCACAGATGGACGCATGGGCAGACATCAAGCGCTTTACGAAGAATATGACCTTATTATCTTAGATGTCATGCTGCCAGAGCTAGATGGTTGGCATATCATTCATGATGTCCGTAAAAGCGGAAAAACCATGCCTATTTTGTTTTTAACCGCACGTGATCAAATTGAAGACCGAGTTAAAGGACTGGATCTAGGTGCAGATGATTATTTGGTTAAACCTTTTGCCTTTGCAGAATTATTAGCACGTATTAAAAGTCTGCTTCGTCGTGGACAACAAAGAGAAGACAGTAACTTAATTCGGATTGCAGATCTTGAGCTAGATTTAAGAAAACGTCGTGTTACCCGCGCAGGACAACGTATTGATCTCACTGCAAAAGAATTTGCACTGATGGAATTATTCATGCGCAGACGCGGAGAAATTCTTCCTCGAGCACTCATCGCATCGCAAGTTTGGGACATGAACTTTGACAGTGACACCAATGTGGTTGAAGTTGCAATTAAACGTTTGAGAAATAAAGTCGATCAAGATTTTATGCCGAAACTGATTCAAAATGTTCGCGGAATGGGCTATGTGCTTGAGGTAGAAGATGAGTAATCGGCTGTTTAATGCTTTAAGTTTTAGAATTGCCATTATTTTTTCTTTTTCTACCATTACTATTCTAATGACAATGGGATTAGTCATCCATAAAGGCGTCACACGGCACTTTGAGAAAGAAGACCAAAAGTTACTTGATGGAAAAATCCAACTCATTCATAGCCTATTAGCGCAAAACCCCACCGACTCGTTTGAGCTGTCCATCTCATTAAATGATGCACTCATTGGGCATGATAATCTGATTGTTCAAGTTGAACGACCAACAGGTAAGATTATTTTTAGTTCAACCAATGCCATTATTGCCACACAGAAAAACACCAAATCTCAGCACTATCCGTGGATTGAATGGAAAGTACAAGATAAAACCTATCGTGGATTTATTTATAAAAAAAATATTAAAAGCAATAATATTGTTCAATCTACCCAAATTCTAGTGGGTATCGACACCTCCGAGCATTTAATCTTTTTAAACGAGTTTAGGCGCCAACTGTTTTATATCGGTTTAATTGGTACACTGTGTTTGATGTTTTTGGGTTGGTACGCCGCATGGCGAGGCTTACGTCCTGTGCAAAGAATGGCGAAAGTCGCAGAAAGTATTTCCGCGCAACATCTTTCTGTTCGTTTAGAACTTAAAAATACCCCTTTGGAATTAAAACCTTTGACCATTGCATTTAATGAAATGCTCGATCGTTTGGAATTTGCGCTGGAAAAGCTCTCAGACTTTTCATCAGATTTAGCCCATGAAATCCGCACTCCGATCAATAACTTAATGACACAAACACAAGTTTGTCTTTCTCGTAGCCGTGATATAGATGCCTATAAAGAAGTTTTATTTTCCAATTTAGAAGAGTTTGAACATCTGGCAAGAATCGTCTCGGATATGTTGTTTTTAGCAAAAGCAGAAAATGGTTTAACTTTAGCCAAAGTTGAACAGATTGATTTATCTACAGAAATCGAAGCATTATTTGAGTTTTATGATGCACTAGCTGCGGAAAAAAATATCCGTTTTGAACAATCAGGTTCAGGTAAAGTCAATGCCGATCCAACCATGTTACGCCGTGCCTTGAGCAATTTATTTTCCAATGCGATCAAATATGGAAAAGCAAATTCAGTCATTCGTGTTAAATTTCAACAACAAACAGAAAATACTTTATTTTCGATAGAAAATGAAGGTCCTGCCCTCTCTCCAGAACAATTATCACGTGTATTTGACCGCTTTTATCGGACTGATGCATCTCGTCAAAGAGTTGAAGATGGCACAGGACTTGGCCTGGCAATCACCAAGTCAATATTGGATATGCACAACGCACTGATTTATGCAGAATCTAGAGATGGGCTGGTGATTTTTTCGATTATTTTTAAGAATTAATACTTTGACTAAGCATTTCAATCACAATTGCGAATCAATAGGCAAAGATCGTCAATCCACCTGATTATTCATACAAGTGATTCGATTTCAATTATTCATATTCAATCAACTTTATACTTTTATAAAAATGATTAGACACTTTTAGAGATTTATTTTTGAATCATAAGTGGTCTTTCTATCGTGAGGCGACATAGATGTCGCCATGTTGAGCGGGGATATAAGTTCCCCTCGCTCAATAGGGTTAAAACCAAGCAGGTTTTGACAACGTAAGCTTTGATAACCTCTCAGAATATGAACTTTTTATGCACTTAGTCGTAAACGTAATGCATTTGCAATCACGGAAGCAGAACTCAAACTCATTGCAAGCGCAGCAATCATTGGAGACAACAACCAGCCCGTAAAGAAATAAAGCGCTCCCGCGGCAATAGGTATTCCCAAAGCATTATAAAGGAAAGCAAACATCAAATTTTGCTTCATATTTCGGACAGTTGCTTCAGAAAGTGCGCGCGCAGTCCCAATTCCTCTAAGATCACCCTTAACCAAAGTGACTTGAGCGCTATTCATTGCAACATCGGTACCTGTTCCCATCGCAATGCCAACATCAGCTTTTGCTAAGGCTGGTGCATCATTAATGCCATCTCCTGCCATTGCAACAATGCGCCCCTCACTTTGTAATTTATTGACCAAATCAAGTTTATCTGCGGGTTTAACTTCGCCATAAACTTGATCTATTCCCAGTTTTACCCCCACTGCACGAGCAGTAGTCATACCATCGCCTGTTGCCATTACGATCGTCATACCATCTTTCTTTAAAATTTCGATCGCTTCTGGCGTGCTGCTTTTTATTGGATCAGAAACTGCCAGTAACCCCATTAGATACCCATCTGCTGCCAGATACATGACACTGGCACCCTCAGATCTTAATTTCTCTGCTTGCGGTACTAAAGCATCCACAGAAACATCCAACTGTTGCATTAAAGCAGTATTACCAAGCGCTAAGCTCAAACCTTCTACTTTACCCATCACCCCGATACCAGAGTCAGAGTCAAAAGATTCAGGTGTAGTTAATTCAATATTTCGTTCACGAGCAGCGTGCACTATGGCTTCGGCTAAAGGATGCTCACTTCCTTGATCTAAGCTTGCCGCCAAACGTAATACATCGTCACTTGAAACACCTTCTGTGGCAATAACACGATCAAATCTTGGCTTCCCTTCAGTGAGCGTCCCTGTTTTATCAATAATTAAGGTATCGACTTTACGTAAATTTTCAATTGCAGCAGCATCGCGAAATAACACACCTTTTGTCGCCCCATTTCCAGTCGATACCATAATGGACATTGGCGTCGCCAAGCCCAGAGCACATGGACAAGCAATAATTAAAACAGCAACAGCATTAATTAAACCATATACCCAACTTGGATCAGGTCCGAAAATTCCCCATCCGAGAAAAGTAGCAATGGATACGCCAATCACGACCGTAACAAATTTTCCTGCAACTTGATCTGCCATACGTTGCATAGGTGCTTTTGATCGCTGGGCTTGCGAAACCAATTGTACAATTTGGGAAAGCATGGTCGCAGACCCCACTTTTTCTGAACGTATAATCAGTGAGCCACTTGTATTTAAAGTCGCTCCGATCACTTGATCTCCAATTTTTTTATTGACAGGCAAAGGTTCACCAGTCAGCATTGATTCATCGATAGAACTTTGCCCCTCTACAATAACGCCATCAACGGGTACTTTTTCACCCGGTCTAACTCTTAATACATCTCCAACATGTACAGAACTGAGTTCAACATCTTCTTCAGTTCCATCAGCATTGATTTTTCTTGCGGTTTTAGGGGCAAGACCAAGTAATGATTTAATCGCAGCTGAAGTTTGTGAACGGGCTTTTAATTCTAAAACTTGCCCTAACAAAGTCAGTGTGATGATTGCGGCAGTTGCTTCAAAATAGACCGATACACGCCCCATAGAAATGAAAGAATCAGGAAAAACCTGAGGAGCAATTGTTGCAACCACACTATAGACAAATGCAGCCCCTGTTCCTAAGCCAATTAATGTCCACATATTTGGATTTCGGTGTACCACGGACTGCCAACAACGAATAAAAAATGGGCGACCTGCCCAAAATACGATAGGTAAAGTTAAAACCAACTCAATCCAACTTTGCGTCGACATCTTAAACCAGTTCACTTGATGACCAAACATAGCAAGAAAAACAACAACAATCGTCATTGGTAAGGTCCACCAAAAACGCTTTTGAAAATCTTCTAATTCAGAATGATCTTCATTTTCTAAAGTGGGCAATTCTGGTTCTAAGGTCATACCACATTTAGGACAATTTCCTGGATGATCTTGTCGAACCTCTGGATGCATCGGACATACATAGATTGTTACGGAATTTTGGAGGGATTGATTCTTCTCACTTGGCTGAGCAGAATGGTGTGAATGATTTGCTTTTTCATGTCCTACTGGATGTTGTATTTCCTTATTGCTGGAGGTGTATAAATGTGGAGCTGCGCTAAATTTTGATTGGCATTTCTCACTGCAGAAATAATACGTTTTCCCTTCAAAATCATGCTGAAGCGCCTCTTGTTTATCTACATGCATATTACAAACAGGGTCTTTCATAGAGTTTTCTATAGTTTGCACTTTTTGTTCGTGTTCCATACTTCTCTCCGTGATTTTTTTCACATGCTCTCTAATTTAATATTTCAATTGTTGTAACAGGTGTTCCTTTCCACATGCTGTTGACTTTAATCATGTTCAAACCAACAATTTATCATTGCCCATTATTTAGATTTACTAAACAACAAAAATGTAATTTTAAAGTCATATTGTTGTATATCTGAATATTGAATAATTGAATAGTTAAGCAATCGTAGAGACTGAGGTGATACGGTTGCTTAACCATCATCTTATTAATAGGAAGTTTCATATGCGCTTTTTTCAGAAGAAAATCTCAACAGTATCCAGCATATTTCTTGGTATTACGCTGCTTTTCACAGCAACCAACGCACTTGCTCATGTGAAATTACTTAGCGCAGTTCCAGCCGTAAATGCAGCTGTAACGGATCAACCTAAAAACCTCACTCTAAATTTTGGAGAAGAGGTCATGTTGATGAACATTAGGTTGTTAGATGCTCAACAAAAAAATATTTCATTGAACTACAAAGTGAATCATGACCTTAAAAAATCCTTTAATGTTCCAGTTCCAAATCTTCAAAAAGGAAAATATACCGTGGTATGGACAACCATGGGCAAAGATGGACACAACATGAGTGGTGAGTATAGCTTCACACTTCAATAAAATATTTGAATCGTCAATGCAACATCAGCAGATTGCTAGCACCGTATTGATTTAGGAAAATCATGATTTCTGAATATTGGATTGGATTAACTTGGCTGAGCAAAGTCACTTTGTATTTAAGTATGGCATTTATTACAGGTGGCGCATTTTGTTACTTGTTATTTAATCGTTTCATCTCACTGAAACAAAGCATTCTTCAATATATGTGCTTTGGAGCAGGTTTAGGGCTGATCTCTAGCACTGCTGGTTTTTTCATTCTGGTCGGTAGCTTTGCCAATTCAGGGCTTGCTGGAATATTGAATACGATGTATATCCAGATCCTTTTGAATACAGTTACTGGTCAAATGTTGATTGGACGTATTCTTATTTTTCTCGTTCTTCTGCTTTTATTGTTCATCAAGTTCACTCAAAAAACCACACAGACATCTTTATTTGAACGGTTTTTATTTGGGCTATTCCTGCTACCGCTTGCCTATAGTTTTTCTCAAACTGGGCATGCAGCAAACTTACCTTTTTTTGCTCAAATTCTACTGACAGTTCATGTGCTATTCATTTCCGTTTGGATGGGTGCTTTATATCCATTATTCAAAGCCACTCATCAATTGGAAGGGCTTGCCTTAAAAGATCGTACACATTTATTTGGGCAGATTGCTGGATTTATTGTGGGCATCTTAATTGTTTGTGGTGCAAGTGTTGCGGTGCTTTTATTCAAAGATATTGATACCTTGATCAGTACCCCTTATGGCTATGGATTTATACTCAAAATCTTGTTTGTTGGTTGTATATTACTTCTCGCTGCATTTAACAAATGGTTTTTTACCCCGCAACTGCACAAACCTCAATTTGGACGATATCTGGGTTATGCCATTTTGTTTGAAATGTCGATTGGGTTAATGATTCTGTTTACCACGGCATATATTACAACAGTCGTCGGGATTGAATGAGTGCCCTATACTGACTGACCCTGTCATCCTTTTTGCCTTACTTATTTCAAAACGCAAGACTTACTGTTCTTAGACTGTATTACCTCATCTTCTGTCTTACTTCTTTGTAAAGCCCATCCAAATATTAAATAAAGTATCAGCTTGTTTGGCTTATATTTTTAAGAATACATCTTACACAATAGTCAAACCGTCTGATGATTCACATAAGTGATTTTATTTCGATCATGCATATTCAATAAACTTTATATTTTTATACAAGTTGTTAGAAGCTTCAGTGATTCATTTATTTTTGCAAGCATGGATGGGCATTCTATCGTGAGGCGACATGGATATCGCCATGTTGAGTGGGAGTATATGAGCAAAAACAAACTCTGATTTGTTTACAGCATAAGAATACGGTTAAACAAAAAATGATTTAGGCAAAGTGAGACATCATCTATACAAAGTTATTCAAACTTTAGATGTAAAGCATGGCAACGAAAGCTAAATATTTTAAACAATAGATTCATCTCATTCATTTTATTGGTCAAGAGAAATTCTATTTTACGATATGAGTTTTACTACAGATTAATTATATTTCGCTTGACCTTCCCATGATGGAAGAGTTTAGGATTAAATCATTCAAGAAAATAGTAAGGTATAAATGATGGCAAATTCTCCATATAGTACTGATTCTGATTTAAAAATGAACTTACAAATCGAGGGGATGACATGTGCCAGTTGTGTGGGTCGTGTAGAAACTGCGCTTAAAAAAGTGGATGGTGTAAAAGATGCAGTCGTAAACTTAGCAACAGAACGCGCAGATATTTCACTCGATAAACCAATACAACGTCAACAGCTCATTCAAGCTGTTGAACAAGTTGGTTATGATGTTATCGATGAAAAAATTGAATTCTCCATCGATGGAATGACCTGCGCTTCCTGCGTAAGTCGTGTTGAAAAAGCATTAAAAGCAGTTGATGGCGTAAAAGAAGCGGTTGTGAATTTAGCGACTGAGCGCGCAACTGTCAGTGGTCATGCCAGCGTCGATGCACTCATTGCCGCCATAGATCGAGCCGGCTATGATGCCAAACAAATCCAAAATGCAGTTCCTAATCAAACACAGCATCTTGAGAAAAAAGATAAAGAACGAAGTGAATTAAAAAGAGATTTAACGTTAGCAACAGTTCTTGCTCTCCCAGTTTTTATACTAGAAATGGGTTCGCATATCTTCCCTAGTCTGCATCACTGGATTGCACAAACCATCGGTATGCAAAATAGTTGGTACCTACAATTTATTCTGACCACTTTAGTACTGATTATCCCAGGTCGTAGATTTTATGCACATGGTTTTCCTGCTCTGTTTCGCTTTGCGCCAGACATGAATTCACTGGTGGCTGTAGGTACACTAGCGGCCTATCTTTTTTCTCTTGTTGCAACATTTGCACCGCAGATTTTACCCGCTGGCACCGTCAACGTTTATTATGAAGCGGCAGCTGTTATCGTCGCCTTGATTTTACTTGGTCGTTTTCTCGAAGCAAAAGCAAAAGGAAGAACTTCCGAAGCCATACAACGCTTAGTCAGTTTACAAGCGAAAATCGCACATGTATCACGTAACAATCAAGTCGTCGATATTCCTATAGATGAAGTAGTTGTAGGTGACTTTATCATTGTGAAGCCAGGTGAACGAATTCCAGTCGATGGTAAGGTGGTGGATGGGCAAAGTTTCGTTGATGAATCCATGATTACTGGAGAACCTATTCCTGTTGAGAAAAAGGTTGAAAGTGATGTTGTCGGGGGCACCATTAATCAAAATGGTACTTTGACCTTCACTGCTGTTGCTGTTGGCGGTGAAACCATGCTTGCTCAAATTATTCGCTTAGTTGAACAAGCACAAGGCTCTAAAATGCCGATTCAAGCAGTGGTTGATAAAGTCACATTATGGTTTGTTCCTGCCGTAATGTTGGCAGCGACACTCACTTTTTTAATCTGGCTTATTTTTGGTCCATCACCAGCCTTAACTTTTGCTTTGGTCAATGCTGTAGCTGTCTTGATTATCGCATGCCCTTGTGCAATGGGTTTAGCAACACCAACATCAATTATGGTGGGTACAGGACGTGGTGCTGAATTGGGTGTACTGTTCCGCAAAGGTGAAGCATTACAACTGCTTAAAGACTCTAAAATTGTTGCTGTAGATAAAACTGGAACTTTAACTGAAGGTCGTCCCGTATTAACGGATTTTGAGGTCATAAAAAAATTTGAATATGATCAAGTCTTAAGTTTTGTCGCAGCTGTAGAGTCGCGTTCCGAACATCCGATCGCACAAGCAATCGTCAATGCAGCAAAACAGCTAAATCTTAAACTTTCTCGTGTGGATAGTTTTGACTCTGTCACTGGTATGGGCGTTTTAGCAACGATCGATGGGCATACGATTCATGTCGGTGCAGATCGTTACATGCTTCAGTTAAATGTAGATATTTCACCATTTGCAAATACCGCGTACCGTCTAGGAGATGAGGGAAAATCTCCACTTTATGTTGCGATTGATCACGAGTTAGCCGGTATTATTGCAGTTGCTGATCCAATTAAATCCACCACACCAAGTGCAATTAAAGCCTTACACCAATTGGGTCTCGAAGTCGCGATGATCACAGGTGACAACGCGCGTACAGCGCAAGCCATCGCGAGAAAATTAGGTATTGATCAAGTGATCGCAGAAGTCCTACCCGAAGGAAAAGTAGACGCGATAAAACAGCTAAAAGCACAACATGGCAACATCGCTTTTGTTGGAGATGGTATCAATGATGCACCTGCTTTGGCGGAAGCAGATGTTGGTCTTGCAATTGGTACAGGAACAGATGTTGCGATCGAATCCGCAGATGTCGTGTTGATGTCTGGAAACTTACAGGGTGTTGCCAATGCGATTGCATTGTCCAAAGCAACCATTGGTAATATTCATCAAAATCTATTCTGGGCATTTGCTTACAACGTTCTGTTAATCCCCGTTGCGGCAGGGCTGCTTTATCCTGCTTACGGTATTCTTTTATCACCCATATTTGCTGCAGGTGCAATGGCATTATCAAGTGTATTCGTTTTAGGAAATGCTTTACGTTTACGTCGGTTTAACCCGACGTTGACTGCACAATAACATTCAAGGAGACTCAGATGAACATTGGAAAACTGTCTAAAGCTGTCGGTATATCTGCCAAAATGATTCGCTACTATGAACAAATTGGTTTAATTCCCGCTGTCGGACGCAATAATTCAGGTTATCGCTCATACAGTGCTCAAGATGTAGAGCGCTTAAAATTTATCAGAAAATCAAGAACATTGGGTTTTTCAGTCAGTGAAATTACCGATCTTCTCGATTTATGGAATGATAAAAAAAGACAAAGTGCAGATGTTAAAAAATTAGCACAATCTCATATTGAAAAACTGGAATTGCGGATTTTTGAATTGCAGAAAATGACGGAGACTTTACAGAATTTAATCAATTGTTGTGCTGGCGACCATCGACCAGACTGCCCTATTCTTGATGGATTGCAGACAACAGATATCGAAACAAGTGATGTACATCACCATAACGATACTTTATCCCTGTCACCACTTGGCACATCCAAAGCATAATCCTCTTCCATTTTGAGTTTATGTGAATAAATATAAAAAAAGCTACTGACCAGAGTAGCTTTTTATGCTTTACATTTTATCGTGCTGGATAGCCAATTTCGACTAACTTATCCCTAACATCGTCTTCTGTCACCATTGTGCTGACTTTCAAATGGCGATTCGGTGTATCCGCGATAATTTCTGCGTCCTCGTCTAATGTTTGAATCGCTTTTGCTATACGGCGCACGCACGCACCACAGGTCATATTTTCAACATGGAATTCCATATTTGGCTCCTTAATTAATCGTAAACTCATGATAAAAGTTGCCATTATTGTAAGGTCAAGTGTTTGAAATCATTTCTTTAACGATCATTGTAATTTTAAAATAATCAGCATGAATGACTTTGATTAAACGTATTTATTTATCTTTAAAGCTTGTTCATATTTAACACATCTTTATATTGTTTTAATCATGCATTGTGTATAAATAAAAATTTAAATAATTTTTTAAATTAAAAATCAGTACTTAAATAAAAATGTTTACTCAAACAAAATCACGCAATATCAAAAAATTTACTTAAAAAATCAGCAATAATCAAAATTTTTATCATAAAAACCTTAAAGCGACCAACATACAAAAAAACTCATTAACATATCTAACAAAACAACTTAAGCAAAAGAACATGGCATTACTTATAATTAATAAAAAATATGACTTTTTGTAATGCTAAATTTAAAGTAAAACAATAAAAATCAATTTTATCGCTATAAAAAAATGTATTACATTTTCTCAACCATACACTTGATAAATCATCAAATTAATAAGATTGCTAAGAATAACTTCACTATATAAACTAATCTTGTTTATTCATATAAATATAACCTCAAACCCAAAAATATAGAGCAAGGTCTTAAATGGTTAAAAGGATTTCACTAAACTCATTTAAGTTTTTTTATTATGTAGCGATGTATGAAAGTGTGACAATTGCCTCAGAAAAGCTTTTCGTTACACAAGGTGCGGTTAGTCGACAAATAAAAAACTTAGAAGATGATTTGAATACAGCTCTTTTCATCAGAAAAGGAAAAACGTTAGATTTAACCAATGAAGGGTTGTTACTTTTAAATTGTTGTCAAGGTATTTTTCATGAGATCGATAAATGTCTTATTCGACTAGACAATAAAAAAGAAAATATCAAAGAATTGGTGGTTTCTTGTGAATCCACATTATGTATGAAATGGTTAATTCCTAGGCTAAAAAACTTTAATGAATTAAACAGTGGTTTTGATTTAAAGATTACTACAAATGATAGATCTATAAATTTCAATAATACAGATATCGCCATACGCAGGGACGATATTAATTGGAAAGAGCATATTTATAGCATCAAACTCATGGATGAAACCATGTTCTTTGTTAAAAATTCAACCAAAAGTAATAATAACATTCTAATATCATCATCAAGACAGAAGTTCTGGGGGACTTTATTAAAGATCAATCATATTAGAGATAAGATCACCCAGCTGAACTATAAAGAGCTTGATCATTTTTATCTCTGTATCGAAGCATGCTTATCTGGTTTAGGTTCAACGATTGTGTCTGGATACATGATAGAAAAATACTTAAATAACGGTAACTTAGAATCAATAACAGAACCATTTCAAGATGGCTCTTCCTACTATTTACTGTCAGCATCGCCTTTAGAAGAGGATTATCGCAAAGTTGTTTTCAAAAACTGGTTAATTGAGGAGATAAATAAGACACAGTTAAATTTAGAAAAGTTTTATTATCAAAAAAAAGCATTTAATTAATGAGATTCATCATTCAATAAAATCATAAAAATCATAAAAATTTACTCAATTAAATAAAAAATTTAGATATGAGAAAATAATCAAAAGGAGAAACTAAATGCTTAAACCCAATATTTCATTTAAAACCAAGAAGTGGACTTGCAAACATTGTGGTCTACTCAAAGATATTTCAAAATGGCGAATTAAAATTGGTGACTCCGTTTTTTTTAATACGGGGCATCTTGATAAAAACTTTGAATATATTAAAACAACGACTCATGGCATTGTGATTGATCGGCAAAATAAATTTCTAACTGTATTAGATCAAAACAAGAATCAAACCTACTTTATTGACCAAAATGAGGTCTATCTAACAAATTCTCCTGCTTTATTTTTATATCACATGTATGGAAAGTGTGCCTGTAAACATGATAAAAATTAAATAAAATAGATGATTTTTACGAATCTTTACGACTAAATGCATTGCGACACATTACAAAAACTTTTAATATCTATTAAAATAAAATACTAATACTTGATTCAGGTGATCAAGTAAATCAACTAATTCTATGTATGGATTACACGAGCTTTTAACATGATAGAAAGATTATCACTTAATTCATTAAAGTTTTTTTATTATGTGGCGATTGAGGGAAGTGTAACCATTGCAGCAGAACGGCTTTATGTTACCCAAAGTGCAGTAAGTCGACAAATTAAAAATTTAGAAGATTTACTGAATGTTGCTTTATTTGAAAGAAAAAATAAATCATTAATTTTAACCGCAGAAGGTAGAGTGCTTTTAGATTGCTGTCAACATGTTTTTAATCAATTAGATCATTGTGTAATCAGTATCAAACAACAAAAATATAAGAACGATAATTTAATCATCTCCTGTGAACCCACGATTTCGATGAAATGGCTAATTCCTCGCATGGTCAGATTTAATGAATTAAATCTTGGTTTTGGAATCACCCTTTTAACTGGTGGTGGACCTCTAGATTTTCAAAATCAAGATATTGATCTTGCCATTCGAAGAAATGATTTTGCTTGGGGTGATCATATTTTCAGTACCAAAATCATTGATGAATTTATGTTTATGGTGAATTCCAATCAACAAAGTGCTGCAAATTTGTTATTAAGTACATCACGTCCAAAGTTTAAAAATTACCTAGCGAAAGAATATCCTGAAATCTCAAAATTAAACACCATTGAGCTTGATCACTTTTATTTATGTATTGAGGCATGTTTATCCGGTTTAGGACAAACAATTGTTTCTGGCTTTATGATTGAACATGAACTTGATCACGATTTCTTTCAAGTTGAAAAGTATCTCCACTTTGATGATTCAGCCTATTACCTATTGGCATCCTCTTCAATCGAAGAAGACAACAGAAAAGTGATTTTTAGAGATTGGTTGATTAAAGAAATGCAACAAACTCAACAAAACCTGTTGCATAAATTTGGCTTTGCCAATAGTGATCGAGAATTTGGTTGATCTCGCATAAATTTTTATAGCCGCTTGTATAATCTTATTTCAACATCCCCTTTTCCAACTTTCTTCCCCGATGGAGAGGCAACTTAGAAAATCTACAGGATGTAGATACCATGAATTTAATCAAAGCCACGAGATATTTTTCATAGGTTAAAAATAAGGATGTAGAATTTTCATATTTTTAAAGAGTGATAAAACATAGAGTCAAACCGTCTGATTGTTTATACACATGATTTAATTTCAGTCATTCATATCCATCGAACTTTATGTTTTTTATCAAAATTTTTAGAAGATTTTATGATCCATTTATTTTGTAAGTTTGAATCATCGATGGTCTTTCTATCGTGAGGCGGCATGGTTGCCTGAGTTGTTCAAAGGCGATATGAGCAAAAACAAAGCACTGCTTTGTTTGCAGCGCAAGATCCCTGTTAAAGAAAAATTTTTGCTCTCTTTTCATCTCTAAAAAGTAAGGTATCGCTTACACAAATCCATATAAACTTTAGAAGCAAAGCGGAGCATTAAAAGGTTTATATCATTCGACACTATTTTTATCGTATTGAAGTAATTAATCAATAGAAATAATATCTTACGGTATGCATTTTTTAACAAATCAAACATCGAAGTCAGTTTCTTATACGCAAAAAGCTAAAAATGAATATTTTTAGCTTTTGATTGATTTATTGATAGTCTATTGAAACTGTTGCCTGAGTCTGCACATAACCTGGTGTTGCTGTTGCTAAAGTCCGGTAATATCGTGCTTTTAATGTTTTCATAAATGTCGTTGCAGTTGAACCAACAGGAATCGAGTAAAAAGGGCTTTGTGCCCCAATCGCCAATGGCACATCGGTACTGTCTCTTAACTGCACATCGACATTACTGCGATTTGCTAAACTCGGTGAATTTTTTAAAATTCCGTTGTTATTTATATTGCTTGGCGTATAGCTGTCAGTGATCGTTGCCAATAGAACTTTGTTTGGCATTGCTGCGGTACAATTAATATTGACATTAAAAGCTTGTTCATTGGCTGTTTGATTACTATTCAATGTTGCCGTCGGCACAGGTGCCAAATTCACCACTTGATTGAGCATGGTACACGTAGGTAGTACAAAGTTCATTTTAACGTCTATATATATTTCTGTTGCTCCCACTTTTGGCGTACCACTGGGCATAATCGTCGAACCATTATAATCATCATATTTATAATTAATTGTTCCTAGATGAATTCTGACTGTTGCATTATTTAAAGCATCGATTATTGCTGCTGAAGGTTTAGTTATAGACAATAACTTTAAATTAAATACTGGATTTCTCACATCTGAATTCGTCGCTCCAGTATTTGTAGCGCCTCTAAAATATGCTTCACCACCAATCAATACAGGCGTACCTAAACCCGTATTGGGTAAAATATTATAATCTGTATTCAATGCAATTATATTTTGAACCATTGGAGGGCTATTATTATTGTCCTGTAAAGAAAAAGATATTTGAACATTACTCGTCAACCAAATTTTAGCCGCAGCAAGCGTTACCGGATTAGCATTCGAACCAGTTATCGTTACGGTAGGTCCTACACTAAAAGGGCTACTCCCTACTAAATCAGTATTCCCCGTCGTAGCTCTAAAACTAGAACGAATTGCTACAGGATTAGAGCAATTTTTAACTGATGGTGCTGAAGTAGTATCATTGAATGTTTGATTATATGGAAAACTATTGATTGTCCCACTCACACGATTGAAAGTCACAGAATTATATGTTGTACAATTTGCAACTGCTGCCAACCCGGATTGAGAAAATATCAATATAAATGGAGCTGATAACCAAAATAACTTCTTCATGATCTATTTACACTCCACATTGATAATATTGAAATTTTCTGTATTTTTTTGTGTTAACAATGACTTAGATATCGGTTCAATCTTACACTGTTGATTGGCTTCAGCTCCCCAAACTACAGATGTATCATGCAATAATGCCTCTTGTTTATCTACGATCACTTGGCTAGATGCACCCACAATACCCAATACATTGCCCTGTTCATCCTTTAATTGACTGCCCATCGCAATTTGTGAGTCTAAAGCGTAACGAATACGCAGTAAAATATTACTTGATTTATTGGCTTTAAATTCAGTAAGTTGTGAACTATATCTACGTGGAATCACTTCAGTTTGGTTAGATTCCAAAGTCACATTTGCAGGCAAATCAGCAGGGTCAAGCGTGATTAAATTTTTACTGTATGGTGTGTTGTATGGATAAATCGCATTTCCAAAGCGATCAACTTTTACCCCCCAAGCATTTGAAACAACAGCGCCCATCCCCTCTTCCGCATGCACAATAGTGTAAGTGTCAGGCAACGTATTGACTGGGGTAATCCCAAAACGATGGGCAACAACAGCACCTTGTGCGGATAAAGAATACTGGGTATTGTTTTGATTGGTTGAAAGGGTTGCGCCTAGATTCACGGCAGGCAATAAATAATTAATGTTGCCATTAAATAAGGTATCGTGCTGATTATTGATCACCCCTGCACCAAAGTTTAATTCATTATGTGCACCCAAGACCCCTGATAGACTGACATTTGAAGTGGTATTTGAATCTTGGTCATGCTGAACACTGGCATTCAGTGACATATTTTTCTTGCGCCAATCGAGTGGAACGGTCATGGAAAAATAAATAGTATCGCCTCGTTTACGCGCATGATCTGAATAGTCGGTACGTGATAAGCCAAGGTTATAACTTATTCTGTTCCATGTATTGGCATAACTCAGGTTATATTGATAATAATCTTGGCTGTCATCCCAATAGTTATTTTTACGAACTGCTAAATTAAAATTACCGAGACGTGTATTTGGGAATGACTTGGAAACACTGATGCCCATATTTTGTTTTAGATTATAATTATACAAAAAGTCATCATACTCACGATCAGTTAAATCAGCCAAATTACGCTGATACAAATGTGAGGAAATACTCATATATTCACGGTCATAAGCCGAATAATCTGCATAAAAATTTAGATTTTGAGCTAGCCAATCATAACGATAATTCAGACTGTATTTTTGCCCACGATAATCCTTACGATATAGTTCAGATTCAGTATGCTCTATAGAAGCAGTTACGCCACCAAGTAGTGTATTAGTAGATATTGCCAGCAAGCCACTGGCATAGTCATCACTAAAATTTGCACCTGCACCAATGGTCAAGGCATTATTGATCCCGTAATTAAAACTGCCTTGAAACAATTTATCATGGGTTGTTTCATGACGCGTGCGATAACGACCACCCGCAACACTGTAGTTATAACGACCTTGACGCACTAAATCATAATTGCTTTGCATCGGAACATTAAAGCTTCTTCTTTCACCGCCTGTTTCAGTAATTTCAACGGTTAAATCTCCTGAAGTTGCCGTATTTAAATCAGTAATACGAAATGCACCAGCAGGTACGGTACGCTCATAGATTTTTTGACCACTTTGATAAATTCTGACCAATGCATTGGTATTGGCAAAATTTTCAATTACAGGGGCATACTGCCGAGCTGACCACGGTAACATTTCCTGATCAGACGCCAATTGTGCACCTACAATGGGTAAATTATCCAAACGATAAGTTGTGGTATTAAATTGACCTAAACTTAAACGTGATTTTAATCGGGTCATATCGCGATATAACACGTTTTGATCAGAATAATAGTGCCCCAAACCTGAGTTTTCAGACTCAAATGCACCTGCATGTCGGTAGTACCAACCCGCAATATTTAATCCCCCATTTAATCCCAAGTATTTACTTTCTCGATCTTCATCACGGTTATAGTTAAATGCATAACCAATAAAACTTGAATTTACCCCTTGATTAAATAATGCTGGATCAATATATCCTTCTGGACGTTCGACTCGTATTGCTTGAGGAATGGAAACATTCAGTTTTAATTGAGATAAATCAAAGTCATAATAGGCATCAGCATTGACTTGTTTAATGGTTCGACATGGCATTTCAGTTAAACTTTTACGAAACGCTGGTATTAAATCAAATTGATTTAATAAATTCGTATCTACACAAAGCACAGCCGAACGTTGCCCATCCAAATGATCAAAGCGGACTTCCTGATTACCGATCACTTGCTTATTGACCGACAACTCAACTAGATATTTACCAGGCGCAACGAAGTTTTTAACTTCAAAATTACTCAAAGAAACATTACGGTCATTACCAAATAACGACGCCGAATTGAAAGTCACTAAAGCATTATTTTGCGCAACCAATTGTGTATTGTCTTGAGCAATCAAATGTTGATTGTCTTGTGCGAGCAAATTTTGTTGATTTTCTTCAGCTGACACCTGCAAAGCAATCGCAGACAACAGCATTAAGCAGAGCTCGCTTTTTTTAAAATTTAGCATGCTAAACGATCCATTATTACTGTTTTATTACTGCATGACGGCTTCGAATGTTTGTACTGCGCCTAGATCATTGACAATTTCATAGGATATTTTTTTTGTTGTGAGATCGGGGATAAAATTTTTTAAACTACGGCTACTAAAAGGCTCTAACATGATGGCATCTTCGCCTGAGTTAAAAGCATGATTTTTTCCACTTTCCACTTGTAAGACCGTAATGTAATACGGTGTTGGATTACTGATGGTCAAACTATTTATAGAACGATCTAGTTTAAATTGAAGGCTTTTTTGTGCATGATCTGCTTTCATTGCCAACTGTGTTGGACGATAAAATAATTTAACGCGTGTCCGTACCGTAAATGACAAATGATTTTTATCAGCTAAATTCGGGTCACTCGGTGGAATATCTAAAATATTAAACCAATAAATTGACTCTCGATCTTTTGCCAATTTTGATGTGTCTAAGGGGATAATTCGAATAATTTGCCCTTTATTTGGTTCAATGCGAACTAAAGGTGGATTAAGTACAAATGGGACTTCTTCTGCCTGAGGGGTTTTCTTTGGATCGCCATTATCAATCCAAGCTTGTACCAATGCAGGTGTGTCATATATGTTTCTGAGTTGGACATTTACACTTTTAGACTGAGCAGGGAAAATTATACGTGTACCATCTATAGACACCCCAGCATAAGCAAGTGGCATGGTTAAGAATACACATATAGCAGCTTGTAGATAACGCATAATATTCCCCTTCACAATTTAAGCAAACACAGATTAGTTATATTGCAATGTATAATTTACAGTTGCTGTCACATTCTGCGCATCTACAGAACCAGTTTTAGTGAAGTAGCGTGCTTTATAAGTCATGGTTGCAGTGCCAGTACCATCTGCTGCAAGCCCTTTGATCGCACTTTTTGCTTGTGTACCCCAAGCTTGTGAGTAATCTACAGGTGTATCTGCATCAGTTAAAATTTGAATAAATACTGGCTTAGCAGATGAAGCATCTGTTGACTTGTTTACTAAAGCTGTTTTTTCTGTTGCATCATAATCCGCAGCCGCCGCTGTTTCTAAAAACAAACCTTTAAGTGCTTTATTTGTTGCCGCATCACAGCCACCTGTACCTCCACCATTTTTAAGTTGTAGGTCAAAGCTTTTCGTTGCAGCAGATTGGTTTGCTGTTGTAAAAGTAGAAGTTGGAACTGTATCTAGAGTCACGATAATATTTTTAGAGCCAGCAGTGCCTGGACCTGACCCAGTTAATGTACATGTGCTATCCGTCACTACACCATTGACAGTGATTGTGCCGTCTACAGCAAAAGTATGTGTACATGCCAAACCTAAAACTAACGCACTTACTGTCGATAAAGATAAACTTTTCATGCAATAAACCTCATTGGATTTTAATAAAAAATAGTACTGAATTATTATTTTGTTCACCTATATTTATTAACAGTAAGGTTCACTTAATTAATAATTCCAAATTTGTGAATCTAGTTACTATTTATTTAAAACTACCTTGTTATAAAAAAATAACAATAGTTCAAAAATAAATCAGGAACTTCACTCTGATTCAAATGATACATCTGTCACATTTTTTTTGATTGATTTATTGTCATACTAATACATTACTTTTTATCATTTATTTATTTTATTCATATAATACAATAAAATACAAACAACTTTCCGCTGTTAAATTTTTAAAAAATCTATTTGATTTAAATTTAAGCAATCAAGAAAATATTTTTATAATTGACGAATGATGAAGAGATTATAATATTTTAGTTAAGCTAATTAATTTATTTTCATTTTAACTTAAACTAAATTATTAATAGAAATTTAAAAATACAATTGTATTTAAAAAACAACTAAACATTATAATTTTATTAACATAACCATTATTTACTTTTACCTTAATTAATTACCAATTTAAAAAAATAAATTATTGATCTATTTAATTTAATGACATTTCTGTAATCATTCAAACAGTAAGTTTAACTAAAATTTAAGGAAAAAATTAAAACCTAAATCACATTCTAGATTAAAATAGATCTAGCATCCTGATTCAAAAAATAATTATAAATTCATGATTTTATTAAATTTTTAAATATAATGAAAAAAATTAAAGTCTTATTCATTATTTGTTAATGATCCAAGCTATTTAGGAAAACTCATAAAAAAACTGCAATCGATCCCGATTGCAGTTTTTGCTACTGTTTAAAATAAAGACTTATTTCAAACTATATGCAATCACATAGTCACCATGATCAGGTGATTGACGCGCTCCACCTGCTGTGATCATGACATATTGTTTGCCTGTTTTCGGAGATACATAGCTGATCGGTGTGCCTTGGCTACCCACAGGTAAGCGTGCTTTCCAAAGCTCTTTACCAGAAGATGAGTCCAAAGCGCGTAGGTAGTAATCTTGCGTTGCAGCAAAGAATACCAAACCACCTTGCGTTGCCATTGGACCACCAATGGTTGGCATTCCAATCGGTGCTTTCAGCCCCATCTTAATCCCCATCGGTCCAGTATCTTCTACTGTTCCCATTGGTACTTGCCATGCAATTTGACGAGTTTTCATATCAATCGCAGTCATGGTGCCATAAGGCGGTTTTTGGCATGGAATATTCAACTTCGACCAGAAACGATCTTTATTGACTTTATACGGCGTACCTTTCATCGGTACTGCACCCATCCCAGTATTGACCTTCTCACCACCATTTGCCTGTTTAGCCAAATCTTCAGGTGTTTGTTCAATCAACTGAATCCATAAACCTAAGCGCATGTCATTGACAAACATATATTGATGACTTGGATCGAAAGCAATACTGCCCCAGTTCATACCACCGAGAGAGCCTGGGAAACTTAACGATTTATCTTTACCCGGTGCAGTATATAAGCCTTCATAACGCATTGATTTAAAGTTGATACGACACATCAATTGATCAAATGGTGTAGCGCCCCACATATCCGATTCAGTAATGGTTTGATTACCAATCTGCGGCATTTCAACAGAGCGAGGTTGTGTCGGACTATATTGTTCACCTTGAATATCTGCTGGCTTGACAGCTTGCTCAATCACCTTGGTTAAAGGTTGCCCCGTCAAACGATCCAAGACAAAAAACTGACCGGATTTCGTTCCAATCACCACAGCAGGTTTATTCGAACCATCTTTCATTGGGAAATCGACCAAACTCGGTTGCATCGGTAAATCAAAATCCCATAAGTCATTATGAACAGTTTGATAAACCCACTTTTCCTTGCCCGTAGTCGCATCCAAAGCCAAGACAGATGAATTGTATTTATGGTCCAACGGTTGGCGATTGCCACCCCAAACATCCACAGAAGAACTGCCCATCGGCAAGAATACCGTATTCATTTGCGGGTCATAAGACATCGCAGCCCATGAGTTTGCTGAACTGCGTTTATACGTTTCACCTTCTTTTAACACATGGTTTGGATCTGGATTACGTGGATCAAAAGCCCAACGCAATTGCCCTGTAATCACATCATAAGCGCGGATCACACCACCGGGCATATCTGCTGCAAAGTTATCCGCAATTCGACTTCCCACGACAATTACTGTACCTGCGATGGTTGGTGCTGAGGTTACTTCAAATCGTGGTGCAGTGGTTCCCTCACCCAAACCTTTGAGTAAGTCTACAGTACCATCCACCCCGAAATCTTTACAGCGTTCACCTGTATCCGCATTGACTGCGATTAAGCGACCATCAGGCGTGTTGGTATAAACACGACGCAAACATGAGGTATTGTTTGCCACAGCTTGAACAGGCGTAGCACCTGCCAAAGTTGGCTGAACCAATGCTTGGGTTGAATCAAAATAAGCCACACCACGGCAACGTTCCCACGCATCAGACTTAGAATTCACTTCAGCTTTCCAAAGTTGTTTTCCTGAATCTGCTTCTAAGGCAAAAATGTTATTGTGCGGTGTACATAAGTAGATCTTATTGCCGACTTGCAATGGGGTCATTTGATCTTCAGCACCATTGCCTGTACCTGTAGTAAAATCACCTGTACGGAAACGCCATGCTTCTTTTAACTGATGTACATTATCTCGAGTGATTTGATCTAATGCAGCGAAACGGCTTCCCCCTGCATCCTGCCCATAATGTTGCCAGTTGGTTTGTTTCATGTCTGTTTTAACAGGAACCAAGGGCAATGCCTGCCCCGTTGCAGCAACCGTTGGATGTGGTTGGAACATCTGATAAAGTCCAATCAGCATCCCAACAACAGTCACAACACCCAAGCCATAAGCGGGTAGACTCATGCTCGGTTGAGCTTGATAACGGCGAATGGCTGGTAAACTAAACATCAATGCTGCAAATAAGCCTGCTGGAAACATCAGTCTTGAGAATAAAGGCCAAAACTCCCAACCTGCGTCAATCAAAGCCCAAATCAATGTACCGATAAAAACCAGACTGAATAAGCCGACACCGATCACTTTTTTCTTAAAGATGAAAATCGCAGAAGCTAAGGTCAGTACGCCAGAGATCACGAAATACCATGATCCCCCCAAGGTCACCAGTTTTATCCCACCCACTGTAAAAAACAGTCCTGTGAGTAATAAAGCCAATGCTAAAATAAAACACCATATTTTCAGTATAGTATGTGAGTTCGAAGATTCAGACATACGTCATACTCCTAGATTAGAAATTTACACGCATGCTTAAACCTGCAACCCATGCATCATCCACTTCTTTAACACCTGCGGGTTGATGAATATATTGTAGATTTGGTCTGAGCATGACCGCTGGTGACCATTGGTAGGTATAGTTCAGTTCAATATTTAACTCATCACGTTGAACAGGAACATAGTCTGCTGCAAATGCATCGTATTCGTCATAACCACGACTATTATTCAGCGCAATTTGACGGTCTTTATAACGATCATTCACCACATAATTGGCAATACCAAAACCAATAGAATCATTTGGACGACCATCAAATGGTCCTTTGTACCAAAGCGCCAATTGTTGTGTGCTTTGGACTGCTGTGGTGGCTTTATCATTCACCACGACATTCACACTGGCATATAAACCACGTTTAGGATCATTGCCTTTTTGGCTCAATTGTTGTTGTGCATTCAACCAAAAACTGTGTTTACCGTCATGTACTTTACCCGTGGTTGCAATATCATTGGCTTCAGCAGTCGAATAAAGTGCACCAACCTTGTATTCACCTGCTAGATCATCAAATACTGCCAGTTTCGGTCGCCAAGCCAGTTCGACTGGAATCGTCGCACCTTTGACATTATTCATATCCAAATTAAAGCCATCACTGTTTTTGGCGGTTTTAATATTGTCTGGATTTACTTCATAGACACCCACACCCAGTGTCCAATCTGGCGCAAATTGATATTTAACATTGGTTCCCCATAGCCCCACAGGTAAGTTGTACCAAATGGAGCCAATAGATTTTCCAAGCTGTCCGCCACATAGTAATAAATTCTGGAATTCACACTGTGAACCATTGAAGTCGTCAGACATGCCCATACGCCCAATCTTGAATTGAACTGTATTGTCAGCAAATCCTTTTTTGACCCATGCTTGAGTCAGGCGCCAAATTTTACCTCGACCATAAATTTCTTGTGAATTTCCCAATGCACTCGAACGAGGATCTTTAATACGATCCAAAGTCAAAGCATTGCCATCACGCTTGGTGATTAAAATATTGGCGGTGGTATTGTCCCACCCTGCTATTTTCTCTAGATCAAAATTTGCACCTAACGCCAGTTGCGCTGCATTTTTAAAAGTATTGCTATCGTTATAACCGCCATCTAAATTGGTGGCTGCTTGGCTCATAATAGAAGCAGTAAATTTATAACCTTGTTTTTCCAGTTGTTGACGCTCACCATTCCAATCACCCAATAACCACTGACGATCCTGTGACCACGGTTGATTCGCAAAGCTGTGCTGAACAGTACAAAGCGCAACAGTCAAGCAACTCAGTTTGATCAAAAATCTTTTTGAATTCATCTCAAGCTCCTGATTGTTATTTTAATTTCACAGCTGAACTGAGTTCAGAAGTTGCACCCAAACGATCTGTAATATTTGCAGTAACAGATGCGACTTTATTGGTCGGTTTCCATAAAAGCTTGGCTAGACCTTGTCCATTGGTCGCAGCAACAGCTGAACCTAAATAAAATTCTGCTTCATTTGAGCTCGCTGAAGTGTTTCCAAAGAACTCAATCTGATAACGTTGATTTGGTTGCCCCTTGACTTCAACCGTAACTTGACCTTTGGCATAGCTTAATTTAGGTGCTTGAATGCCTTGATTTGGTTGAGCATTACAACCTTGCTCATTCGGCTGTTGACAAGTTTTCTGTAAATTTGCAGGATCAATCTTGACACCATGACCACGTGAACCCACAAAGTGCACATGCTCCAATCCCGGAATATCAAAAATAATCGCACCTACACGTTGATTAGGTACACAACTCCCCCCCGCTTCACAGCGCTTAATGTCTTGACCGTTATTCCAAATTTGGTTCTTGGTAAGCGTGATGTGTGCATTGGCATCTTTTTCAGAACGAATCGCAATACCAACACGGTTTCCATGGACTTTATTGCTGTCAAAAATATTGCCATCGCCTGTTAAGTTAAAACCATTCGAGTTATTGGTCAGTTCATTGTAAGCAATATAATTTCGCTTGCCCCAGTTGATCTGCAAGCCATCTGAATAGTTTTCAAACTTATTGCCCACCACAGCATTGTCATTGCCCCATAAAATCTCAATACCTTGCGATGGCTCTGGATTTGCAGATGTTGAAATAAAGTGATTATTTGCAACCAAGTTAAATGCTGCACCACGGGTTAATTCAAGCCCATCACCATTGTCTTGGAAATAATTATTCAGTACTTTATTGTTATTGGTGGTGGTTGCAGTAGGGTTGCCCTTACCATCATCTCCTGTCAACATCACGCCTGCACCACCATAGTTATGCATAATACGGTTATTTTGAATCAGGTTATTACTGGCACGATTCATTAAAATACCAATACAGAAACGGCGAATTTCTACACCTTGAATGGTGACCCCGTTGATATCACGCAAAACCAAGCCTGGTAAAGTTGTGGTACGCACATTGGTACCAAACTGCCCTTCAACCGCTCCCGGACAAGCTTCAACACCTGTCCCTTTAATATAATTTGAACCATCAATGGCGATAAATTCACCTGTTTTCGCCCATTGGGTTCCCGTAATTTTTACGGGTGCTTTAATCTCAGGTAAAGGACTATTCACCTTGATGGTATAAGGTGCTGTCCCAACCGCTTGAATCAAAATCTCACTGGCCTCAGTCGGTTTGGCATTTGCCTGTTCAATTGCCCAACGCAATGAACCTTTTTCACTGTCATCCTGATAACGGTCTACCACATAGCTTTCAGCCATCGTTAAACCAGAAACTGCAAGCCCCATCGCCAATGCGCTTAAACGTAAAGAAATCAATTTCATGTCTTAAAAGTCCTTTTAAATTATGGTGTAGGTTGAACAGTTTTCAATAACTGCTTCAATTGGGTTACATCAATTTGACCAGGTGCAGAAGCTTCACCGATCATGCCGAAGCTAAAGCTTCCGCCCATATTTGCCGTAGCAATTCGAGAAATAGTGCCCAACTTGCCCATCGACATGGTCAATAATGGCTTTTTGGATTGTTGACTCACTTTTAAAGTGGCATTCATTAAGGTAAATACATCTTGTTTGCTTTGTGGCATCACTGCGATTTTTAAAATATCTGCACCAAGCTCATCCTGTTTAAGCAAACGTTGAATGATCTCATCTTCATTGGGTGTCTTTTTAAAATCGTGATTCGACATCACAATCAATACTTTTTTGGCATGTGCCAGTTTTACGATATTGTTTACGGCTTGTGGATCTCGGAACATCTCCACATCTAACATGTCCATAAATGGCTGCTTTAAATAAGCTTGATAAGTTTTTGCATAATCCGCATCAGTGATGGTCAACTGCCCACCTTCATTGTGTGTGCGAATGGTAGCAATCATCGGCTTGGTGCCTAAAATCTGTTTAAGTTGATGCCCCAAAGCAATCACTTGTTGTGTGTTGTTGGCAAAGTCGAGCAAGTCGATACGGAATTCCGCTAAATCTGCATCGGGATTACTTGCAATCACTTTGGCTTGCACCAAGGCTTGTTCTTGAGTTTTGGCAGTAATCGGTACAATCGTTTTCACTGGAAGTTTTGCCAGTTCAGATAATTCAACACGCTGTACTGGAAGTGTTTGTGCTTGTGTCATTTGCAATGTAAAAATTGGGCTCAATGCCAGCATCACTGCTGCAATTTTTTTTAATTTCATTTTCCATCTTCCTTAATAGATGATCTGTAATAAATAATTCGAATATAGATACTGTTTTAATGTCCTATGCTTTAAACCAATGTACTTAAATCGCATTCATCCTCCCTTTTTACGGGGAGGAAAATCATAAATTGATCAAACTCCATGATGATCAAAGTAAGATTTGACAAAATACTTAGATATCAAAAAATACCGTTTCATCTTCACCTTGAATACGAATATCAAAGCGATAGACGATTTCGCCATCAACTTCCGTACGTTTGGCAATGAGAGTCTGACGACGAGTCGCCCATTCAATGCTGTTTAAAACTGGATCATTGGCATTGGCATCTACTTCATCCTCAAAATAAATACGGGTATGTAGTCCAATGTTGATGCCACGTGCAAACAGCACCACGGCAATATGAGGTGCTTGAATCGAACCTTTACGTCCAGCTACAGCACCGGGTTTTACAGTTTCAAAATGCCAAAAACCTGTTTCAAAATTCGCACCTGTACGCCCCCAGCCTTGAAAATGTGGATCTACAGTTTTGCCTTGGGTATCTGCCTGACTTGGATAAACACCATTGCTATCTGCTTGCCAGATTTCCAGTAACACATCTCTTAATGGCAAACCCAGTCCGTCAAAAACTTGACCTTCCAGGCGAATACGTTGCCCTTGAGTTTTGTCATTGGTCAATTGGTGATTAAAGTTGTGTTCAAACACTTCAATATTGGCTTGTTGAGGCAATAAGCCAATATGAACATAAGGACCACCTGTTTGAGATGGGGTCTCTTTCAGTTCTTGAAAATTCCATGCGTTCATCGTATACACCCTTAAGTCAAATCATTTTCAAAATAAGTCGCACGACGACCACGAAGATGAATATCAAAGCGGTAACAACGGCTATCCGCTTCAATAAAGTTGTTTTTATCTTCGAGTGCGATCAGGGCACGACGCTGATCTTCAGAAGGAATCGTTTTTAAAATTGGGCAGCTATCAATCAGCGTATCGCCTTCAAAATAGAACTGCGAAATTAAGCGCTGTGCCCAACCATCTGCAATCAATGAAAAATGGATGTGCGCTGGACGCCATTCATTGATACGGTTACGCCACGGATAAGGACCCGGTTTAATGGTACGAAAAATGAAGAATCCATTTTCATCAGTTAAAGTACGACCACAGCCACCAAAGTTTGGATCCATCGCGCCGATAAACTTATCATTTGGATGACGATAACGCCCTGAAGCATTGGCTTGCCAAACTTCTAACAAGGCATTTTTGACTGGACGACCAAACTGATCACGAACATAGCCATGGACAATAATACGTTCACCGACTGGTAAACCGTCTTTGGCATAGTTCAAAATCAAATCGTTGTCTTTCGCACCAAAAAGATTGGGGGAAAAATGTGGTGAGGTCACTTCTGTCAAGGTTTCATTAATCGAAATCAATGCATTTTTTGGCGAGCGTAATACACTGGTTTTATAGCCCGGTGTATATGCTGGCGGATGATCATCGGTGTTACGTTGTGGATATGCACCCAATGTATGACTTAACATGCTGGTCTCCTTAATCTTGTAGTGGTGTCGCAATAGGCTGCACTTCGATACCCAGCTCTTTAAAAACGTCTTCAGCCATATGCATTGCTGCATTTGCTGCTGGCAAACCTGCATATAATGAACTATGCAAAATCAATTCTTTAAGTTCATCCTTGGTCACACCATTGTTGAAACAAGCACGTAAATGCATTCTGAGTTCATCCTCTCGTCCCAATGCCAATAAAATGGCAATGGTCACTAAACTACGTGTATGACGAGGTAGACCTTCACGAGACCATACTTCACCCCATGCAAATCGACTGATAAAATTCTGGAAGTCTTGATTAAAATCATTTAGGTTCGCTAAAGAGCGGCCGACATGTTGTTCACCAAGTACTTCGGTACGGACTTTAAGCCCTTGTTGATAGCGTTGATCATCATTCATTGACGTTATTCCTCATCTAGAAAAATGAGCATTAGGTTGCATCGGTATGAGCAACCAAAGATTTAACAAAAATAGCGATGGCTGCTGCGGTTGCTGGAATCATGAGCAAACTGAGAATGGCAGTAAAAGACCAATCATTGCCCAATAAAACAGCCCCGATCCATGCACCAAACACAGCACCAAATCGTCCAATACCCGTCATCCAAGCAACTCCTGTTGCACGGCATTGCGTTGGGTAAAAACGAGCACTTAAAGCAGGCATAGAAGATTGCGCACCATTGATGGCTATCCCAGCACATAACACCAATAGTGCCAGTAAAGTTGGATTGCTTAGGCTTTGCCCCACAGCGACTGCAAACAAACCTGCGATAAAATAGAAAGCAGAAATAATGCGATTTGGATTAAAGCGATCCATCGCCCAACCAATAAATAAGGCACTCATCACACCACCGAACTGGAATAAACCACCGATAAATGCAGCTCGTTCCATGGTCGCGCCCGTTTCACGCATCAAGGTCGGTAACCAGCTGGTCAGCAAATAAATCACCACCAAGCCCATAAAATAGGTCGACCAAAGTAAGAGCGTGCCTTTGGCATATTGTTTTGAAAACAGGATACCGAATACATTTTTCTTTTCTGCAACAGCAGACTGCTCTTCTGGAATATGAAAGGTTTGCGCAGTTTTTACCTGCTCTGGTGCAATGTGGTTTAAAATTTTGCGAACCTTCTCGGTTGATTGTCCTTTGACAATCAAGAAGCGATAAGATTCTGGCAACACGAAAATGACCAATACCATGAGTATCAGTGGTGCGATTCCGCCCAGTAAAAATAGACTGTGCCAACCAAAGGTCGGGATTAACCAACTACTGATAAATCCACCAATCGCCATCCCCAAGTTATAACCGCAGAACATGCAGGTCACGAGCAATGAGCGAATGCGTTGTGGACAATATTCTGAGAACAAGGTAGTGGCATTTGGCATCGCCGCACCTAAACCAATACCTGTTAAAAAGCGTAATATCACAAGGCTGTTTAAGTCTTGTGCATAAGCAGATGCCAGTGTAAAACCACCAAAAATCAGCATCGAAATAGTCAAAACAATCTTGCGCCCAAAGCGATCTGCTGTAGGACCTGAAACCAATGCACCAATGATCATTCCACCCAGTGCTGCACTCATGACAGGTCCAAGTTGGGAACGATCAATGCCCCAATCTTGCGCCAAAGCAGGCGCAATAAAGCCCATTGCAGCAGTATCAATGCCATCGACAAATACGATGAGAAAACAAATAATTGCAATCATCCACTGATATTTACTGACAGGTGCATCATTGATCAGCGCCTGCGCATCCATACTCTTGTTTGGGGCAGCAAATTCCTGTGCCATAGTTGCCTCCTTGTAGGCGAATTCCTTTCTAACCCTTGCGGTTATATGCTTTGAATAAACTTAGACAGCGCCTGATTGAACACTTGAGGCTGTTCAATATTGGATAAATGGGAAGCTGCCAAGATTTCAAGCTGACTGTTTTGAACAAGTTGATGCATAAATTCTGCATCTTGAACTGTGGTGACAGGGTCATACTGCCCCGCAATAATCAATGTAGGTATTTGGATTTGATTTAGCTGATCGCGAACATCTGCATCTGCCAAAGCTCTACAGGCATTGGCATAACCTTGTGATGGTGTCATTGCTAAACTTTGAATGGTTTTTTGTGCCAATACATCATGGGCATAATCAAAATGCTCACTAAACCAACGGGTATGTGTCGTTTTTACGATTTCAGCTAAACCATGTTGCTCCACACTCTCCGCTCGACTGTTCCAAGCTTCGGCAGTGCCAATTTTTGCGGCTGAATTTGCTACGCTAATACTATGAAAACGTTCAGCATGATTCATCGCCAAAGCAAGCGCAGTAATCCCACCCATGGAAATACCACAGAAATGTGCTTTGGTAATGTTTAAAGCATCAAGGATATCCACTGCATCTTCAGCTAGATTTTGCAAGGTTGTGTGGGCAACCACCTCACTCTCACCATGACCACGTGTGTCATAAGTAATAATTTGATAATGCTCTGCGAATACAGCAACCTGTGCTTGCCACATCCCATGATCAGTTCCCAAAGAGTTGGAAAACATAATCACTGGAGCATCTTTCAAACCCTGTACTTGCACAGCAAGTTGGTGTCCTTGACGGTTATTGATCATCATGATCTTTGATCCTCTTGTGCGGCTTGCAGTACTGCATCAATTTGAGCCTGAATATTGCCCAAGTAAGATGTCGGGTTAAACAATGCTTGCAACGCCAGCTCATTGAAGTAGGTATTGACTTGATCCATCTCGGCTAATACCGTTTTTAAATGTTTCTGTTCAGCCACTGCTTGTTGACATGCTTGTTCAACCAAATGATGCGCATTTAAACGCCCAATTTTTACTGCAAGTGCCATCATGACTGCTTCTGCCATGATTAAACCTTGAGTACACTCAAGATTACGCTGCATGGCGACTGCATTTACTTGCATATGTGCCAATACATCATGTGTCCGTTCTAAAGCACCTGCGCATAACTGAAAAATTTCAGGAATTGCCAACCATTCAGCATGCCAAGCCCCTAAAGCACGTTCATGCTCTTGCACCATACTTTGGTAAACACTTGCCATCAAAGCAGGAACACGATTGGCTGCTGCAAGGATTGAAGCTGCTGCAACAGGATTACGTTTATGAGGCATCGTGGATGAACCACCGCGACCTTTTGCAGTTGGTTCAAAGACTTCGGCGATTTCAGTCTGCATCAGCAATGACCAATCTTTTGCCATTTTGCCGGCATTACCGACAATCAAAGCTAAAGCGCTGGCGATCTCAACCATGCGATCTCGCTCACCATGCCATGTACATATGGGTGCAGTTAAATTGAGTGTGTTTGCATAAGCTGCAACCACAGCGGAACCTTGATCTTGCAAAGAAGCCAACGAACCTACAGCACCTCCCAGTTGGGCGGTTAAAACTCGTTGTTGCATATGATTAAGACGTTCAAGATCACGTTGCAAAGCAGCCGCCCAACGTGCAAACTTATGTCCAAGCGTGATCGGTAAAGCCTGTTGTAACCATGTACGCCCAATCATGACTTGATCACGATATTGTTGTGCTTGCTTTAAGCAGACCTGATACGTCTGTTGCAATTGTTGCTCAATCAAGATCAATGCATCTCGACACTGCAAAATGGTTGCTGTATCAATAATATCTTGACTGGTTGCACCCCAATGTACATAACGGGCGGCATCTTCATCTTGCTGTTTAACTAAGGCTGTAAATTGCTTCACAAAAGGAATCGCAACATTTCCAGCCAAACCAGCTGCAACAGCCAATGCATCGATATCTATGTGCATTAAAGCATCTTGCCCAACGCTTTCAATGACGGTTGCTGCAGATTTTGGAATCACATTGACCTGTGCCTGCGCTTTTGCCAAAGCGACTTCGGCTTGAATCATATAACCCAATAAAGCTTGATCACTAAAGATCGCAGTGACATCAGGTTGATAAAATAAGCTGGCGTATAACTGGCTCATCACAGACCTCACTCGACACGTTGAATAATCATGGCGATACCTTGACCCACACCGATACACATTGAACACAAGGCATATTGCCCTTGAATCTGTTCAAGTTGGTTGAGGGCGGTTGTCACCAAGCGAGCACCTGATGCACCCAATGGATGCCCCAAAGCAATCGCACCACCATTCGGATTGACCCGTGCATCATCATCTGCCAAGCCTAAATCACGAGTCACTGCCAAAGCTTGGGCAGCAAAGGCTTCATTCAGCTCAATCACATCCATCTGCGCTAAACTCAGATTTGCCTGTTGAAGTAATTTCTTGATCGCTGGTGCAGGTGCAAAACCCATGATTCGAGGTTCTATTCCCACGGTTGTTGCTGCAATGATTTTGGCACGTGGTTTTAATTGATACTGTGCAACGGCTTGATCTGATGCGATCAGTAAAGCGGCTGCACCATCATTAATTCCTGAAGCATTGCCCGCAGTTACCGTACCTTCTGCTTTCACCACACCTTTTAATTTTTGCAAGGCTTGCAATGTGGTTGACGCTCGTGGATGCTCATCTTGATCCACCAGCAAATCATCACCTTTACGCTGAGGAATGGTCACAGCAACAATTTCTTGTTTAAAAAAGCCCTGTGCCTGTGCTGCTGCTGTACGTTGCTGGCTGTTCAATGCAAATTGATCTTGATCAGCACGGTTGATATTGAATTGCTCAGCCACATTTTCAGCCGTTTGTGGCATGGTTTCTACACCATACATGTCTTTTAGCTTTGGATTGATAAAGCGCCAACCCATGGTGGTATCTTCAATTTTTTGGCTACGCCCAAAAGCACTCTCGGATTTACCCATTACATAGGGTGCTCGACTCATGCTTTCCACACCACCAGCAATGATCAGATCGGCTTCATTGGCTTTAATCGCCCGTGCTGCCATCGCAATCGCATCCAGTGAAGAACCACATAAACGATTGACTGTAGTTGCAGGCACTTCAACAGGCAGCCCTGCCAATAATGCCGACATACGCCCCACATTTCGGTTGTCTTCACCTGCCTGATTGGCACAGCCATAAATCACATCGTCGACTTTTTGCCAGTCCACAGTC